>NZ_LWGE01000208.1:0-372 GCF_001635315.1 Oleiphilus sp. HI0123 | reverse complement strand
CGCTTGTATATCCACTGGACTTAATTTTCATGATGATTTATAAAAGTTATGGTATAGATAGAGTTTGTATTGCTGTTTAGGGAACGAACAATGTCAGTCCTTCATTATTTTTTTCTTCTCAACAAAAATATTTTATCTCAAAACGAAGACTTGTCCTTCAAGTATAAATAACAAAACATAAACTACCCATAAGGAAGAAACATGAAACTGAAGAAATCCCTCCAAACACTTTCTACGGCTGTTGCATTTTCATTGCTTGGCGCTTGTGCTTCTCAAGCCCCTGCACCTGAAGCACCTAAAGCGAAGTTACCTTCATGGGTGCTAATGCCTATCATTGAAAACGGTATCGCTGACACACAATGCGTAAGCGCA
>NZ_LWGE01000207.1:0-271 GCF_001635315.1 Oleiphilus sp. HI0123 | reverse complement strand
AAAGGTTGAGTCGACAGAAGGGCGTATGAATACAGCTGTCATTAATGATATCACTTTATTAGACGACAGTTACAACGCAAATCCGGCTTCGATGAAAGCAGCCCTTAATATCTTGTCTATGCAGGCGGGGTATCGAGTTGCCGTGCTGGGTGAAATGGCCGAACTTGGTGCTCATGCGCATGACGCGCATATAGATGTCGCGACTTATGCGCTTGAATTAGGAATCGAAGAGTTTTGCTTGATAGGGCAATACGCAAAACAGATGAGTGAA
>NZ_LWGE01000206.1:0-698 GCF_001635315.1 Oleiphilus sp. HI0123 | reverse complement strand
TGATTACGAAGCGATCGTCGAAGGCAAAGGAGAAATTTATGACTCCTTAAGCGCTGACGGCGTTGGAATAATAAACTTCGATGACCCAGCCTATATGACTTGGTTAGAGCGCTTGGGAGGAAGGCAAAGTTTGTCTTTCTCACAGGAAAGTGAAAATGCTGATGTCTTTGCAAGTGATGTTGAATGTGAAGCCGAAGGAAGCTGCTTTACATTGAATTATCACGAAGAGAGCGTAAGGGTTGGTTTACCTGTGCCAGGTTTGCATCAAATCCAAAATGCTCTCGCAGCAGCGACTGCTGCAATTGCTGTTGGATGCGACTTGGAAGGTGTAGCAAAAGGCTTGGCAAAGGTTGAGTCGACAGAAGGGCGTATGAATACAGCTGTCATTAATGATATCACTTTATTAGACGACAGTTACAACGCAAATCCGGCTTCGATGAAAGCAGCCCTTAATATCTTGTCTATGCAGGCGGGGTATCGAGTTGCCGTGCTGGGTGAAATGGCCGAACTTGGTGCTCATGCGCATGACGCGCATATAGATGTCGCGACTTATGCGCTTGAATTAGGAATCGAAGAGTTTTGCTTGATAGGGCAATACGCAAAACAGATGAGTGAAAGTATTGGTGAGAATGCATTGGTTTTTGAAGACAAAGCCTTGCTTGCAGAGCACCTAGTGAAAGATCCGCACAAAAATAAGA
>NZ_LWGE01000205.1:0-3869 GCF_001635315.1 Oleiphilus sp. HI0123 | reverse complement strand
TTAATATAGAAGTATGAGTTCTTGATATAAATAACCTAGGGTAACTTAATTGGCATGCGAAATTAATAGGGCGCTAGGGCTTGTAAATCTAGGGGTAAAGTACTTCTACACCGTATTGAAGGACTGCTTGGGTATTAAGTGCTGAGTTACTTGTATTATGTTGATAAATGGTTCCACCAATATTTACGCTGTGAGAACTGGTGCTTAGCTGAAAGTTTTCAGTTTGATCATAACCATTATATAGCGTCGGTTCGAAGCTTAGAGAAGCCGCGCTTTCGCTATTTGTGACTGATTCACTTAGTTTTACCGAGATGGCTTGTGCGGCACGCCCGCTAATATCTAGCTGAGGTGTATCGACGGATGGCTCAAGGCAAGCGTTACCTTGTAGAGACCCGCTTTTAGGGTCGATGGTGCATTGGCTGTTATCGAGCTTTTTAACTGGCATCGACAAGGTTTGTTGAGTGCTGCCGATAGCGCTGACCGATGCTGGGTCGACTAGGGTCAACTTCACTTTTGCCTTAAAAGATTCAGCTTGTGCGCTTACTGAAAACGTAAAGCATGAAAGCAGTACTAATGCTAAGGGAGCTTTTCTCAAGCCGGTCTGCCTCCACTTTTTATCGCTGATTAAGTCCTGAATACCACTCAAGTATAGTAGCTAGTGCTAAGGCAGCAATGCTTAAAATGTGAAAAAGTGAAAAATATTTATTTCTTGCGCAAATGAAAAAGCTGGGCTATGTGATCGTGGCTTGTGTGGTTAACATGTTGAAAAGTAATAGTTTATTTTTTTTGTTTGAGATGTGTGGGAGGAAGGTAAATGATACCTTCATCGCCTGAAGCCTTGAGTTCTATAGTTGGTGTTACGCTGAGGTTTTTACTTTGAAGGTAGTCAGGATCTATTTTAAGTAAGTAGCTACCTGGTAGGACGTTTTCGAATATGTAAACACCATCGTACTCGGTTCGGGTTTGCTGTATCAGTGAGTCATCGAGTGTAAAAAGAGAGACAGGAATACCTGCTTTCGGTATAAGTTTACCATTGTTTTCAAGCAGCACTTCTCCTTCGAGTTCCATCGCAGTTTGGAAGCCGATACTGATCTCGTTGAGTTTTCCCGAGTGAGAGTAGAGTGAGAAGTGCTCTTTCTGTGGTTTCAGGAACGGGTCTTCAATTTTTCGGGAATTGATACTGATCGTTTGCATTTGAAGATCAGGAACCCCCCATAAAGAGACATAACCTTCTTCGTTTGTGGCGCTGTTTCTCCAGCTGTTCTTTCCTTTAAAATGTATATTTGGAAGAGAGCTGTCCTGTTCATCAAACCTACCGTTATTGTTGTGATCCAAATATGTGTGTGCGAGCACGCTGGCACTAGAGGCCACACTTTCAGAACTAAGGTAGAGGCTATTATGAGGTTTGTCGTAGGCAAGGGCAGAGCTAATGCTTAAGCCAATACTTTGATGGTCTTGTGTATCAAATCCGGCAGAAAGAGAAAACGAGTATTTGTCCAGACGCCAGCTGATCATATTGTCGAAGCTGTATGTGTCTTCTTCCGATAGAATGTAGCCTAACGAGGCTTGATAACTTACCCGTTTACTTGCTTGATAGTTGGCACTCGATTGGATGGAGTCCAGAACACCTTTCGGTAATATTTTATAGTTAGCTTCGGTCTTGAGTCTCCAGCTATGCCAGCGCCTGGTTGCGCTTAACGTGGTGATAAGAGAGTCTTCCACGTCATCTATATTATTGTGTGAGTAATTGATTAGATTGGCAATTTGGGTCTGACCAATGCGTGTGCTTAAGCGTTTAGAAAGTTGCCATTGTTCCTGTGCATTAGCATATTGAGCATGTTGAAGCTCCAGGTCGTAGGATATATCTTGTGACCAGATATCTGCCCAAAGACCATTGATTCGTAGTTTGCTATCCAGCTCCAGTTTCCCATCCGGGTTCTTATCACTAATGAAGTCTGTATATTTTTCTAAATCAAAGTTGATATTGGTATTAAGCAAGCGGGTCTTGTATGCAAGTGACCATGCGTGGCCGCTTTGCTGGTCAGAGACATATTTCAATTGTCCAAAACCTCCACCAAGCGAAGCGAAAAAGCCCAAGCTTGTATAGAGATGTTCTATCTCGTTGTCTATGGGGGTAAAGCGGCTGAGGGCACCTTGAATGGTGAGATAGTCGTTAAGCCCTGCGTTAAATTCAGACATAAAAAAAGATGAGGACTCGTCAAGCTCCTCTTCCTCAAGGCTAAGCAGGCGCTGGTTTCTATTTAGAGCATAGAGTTGAAAGTCCCACAAACCTTTGGCCAGCATTTGACCTCCGACCGTGATTTTTTTCTGTTCGCTTCGATATTGTCCCTGGGGCCCATAGATACGAATATCAAAGATGTTCTCTCCTAAATATGTAGAAATTTTGTCAAAGCGATATTGGCCATTGCTAGATGTGCTTGTGAAGTCAATTAAAGCGCCATTTCGATAAAGCTCAACTTCCCAGCCCGGCGGTGCATCGCCTTCTAGAAGTAGGTCACTGCTTTGTTCTTGGAGTGCATTGCTGCCGCGCTTTAAGTGGACACCGCTGCCACTAACGGAGCCGGAAAGCAAAGCACTGGAATGACTGTTTACGTCACCAAACTTATATTGATCGATACCCAGAAATAATCGTTGCTCTGGCCCGCTTGCCGCTTTGCTAAAGGTAAGTCTAAGGTCTTGAGCCCCATCTTGGTTAACATAACTGGTTTGTAGAGAGTGTTTCAGAATATCCATGACACCCTGAACAGTAGCCGAACTGTATTGGCTGATATCTGCCTCATACCTGCCCGTCAGATCGTTATATTTCTCAAAGCGCTCTGCACTGTGTGAAAACTCAATATCAAACGAAGGGGAACCAAGCCAGTCGTATTCATTGGGAAGGTAGTCGTGAGCCGTTTGAGCTTTAGCTTGTGGCTTTAGCTTGGCTCTTTTCTGGGCTCGCAGCTTTTGTGTCACGATTGGTAGTGGACTTGAGGACGATAGTTTAAGTTCAAGTTGCGAGACATCCAGCAGTAAGCTGAGGTCGAACCATCGCTCGATGCTTTTTAAATTAATATATAAATCAAAACCATCAAGTGCATACTGAAAATCTTTTGGCCAGGTTTGGCGTTCGCCTTTGAGAAAAACACTTTTCTGATTGATGTCGAGAGAAAAGTTTCGGTCTTCTGAAATAAACCAGCCATCAAGCGACAGCGAATCCAAATTTAGCGTTAGAGGAAAATCCAGAGAATCTATCAACCCTTGTACGGGAATAAATGTATTCTCGGGTGTTTGATAGACGAAAAGAGATTCTTCGAGTAATAGCTGATCGTAACTTAATTGAACGATCAGTATATTATCCTCTGCCAACTCAACAGGTTCTGGAGGGAGCTCTGCAAAAGCATGCTCCCATACAGCTAAGTAAACGAGAAAAATCGAGAGGCCGGCATAGCGTGGCATATTAGGTAAAATCCATCTTACGTTATAAGAGTCTGCCAGGTGTCTAGAATGTTATTGTTTGCTCGATGACATTGCTGCCACCAAACTTTTCGTCCTCAGTAAAGCGTAGAAGATATTCTTTTCCAGTTAATGATGCCGCTTGGCTCAAGCGGACTTTGACTAGTCGTTTTAAAGTTGGAGTATATAAAGCGATACCTCGAATAAAGCCTATGCGGGAGCCAAGTTGCTCACCGTTCTTCTCATATAGTTCCACGTTCCCATAGAGAGAAAAATTTCCTTGGCGATGTAGCGAGAAGTGGAGCTCTTCTACTTGCTCGTTTTGCACGATTGGCTGAATGTCAGAGATGCTTGCAGTGGTCGTAGAAGCGCCTTTTCTGACGATTACGGGGATTGCTAGTTTTAATACTGGC
>NZ_LWGE01000204.1:0-447 GCF_001635315.1 Oleiphilus sp. HI0123 | reverse complement strand
CCCATTTATCGACCGTGGACTTACCAAGGCCTAAGCTATCCGCGACATCTCGGACACTGCGCCCTTTATCAACAACTTCTTGTGCAACTTCGAGTCTAAATTCTGGAGAGTATGTTGGTCTTGTTCGTTTGCTCATTTTGATACCTAGTTAGTTGATGGTGATAATATCACCTCTAATTAGGTGGCCAAAATTAGTGTGCCACTACAAGCAGCTAGTAAACCCGGCAATAACATAATTGAGAGATGTTTTAATTTCATCGAAATCCTTTCCTTTAAGTTTGCTTTAATCCATGCATTTAAGTGCAACATATAAGTAAATATAAGCTGCTTATTTTCTTTTCTATTTTTTAAATCATTAACTTTGAGTATATCCATTTTTCTTCCTCTATTTACATTTAAATTGCGCTAGAGAAATAACACGGGCTAATGCCTATGCAAGGCTCTAGC
>NZ_LWGE01000203.1:0-360 GCF_001635315.1 Oleiphilus sp. HI0123 | reverse complement strand
TGCCCGGCCCGAAACAGCCATTCCGTGGTGACTTGAAAACGACCGGCTGTGCGGGGTCGAAATCCTGCAGGCGTGCGATCAGCTCGCCTACAGTGAGCGTCGGGGTCGGGGCGTCGCTCTGCGCGTAGAAGGTCCGTGCCATCGCTTCTCTCCTATCTGTGGGGGAGGGTTAGGCGGGGTCAGGGACGCTCGTGCTGAGCCGCAACGCCGGCATCGACCTTCGCCTGATGGCGCTTGTCAAAGTGGGCCTTTGACAGCCCTTCGATCCGGGTCAGTTCGGCCTGGGCGGCGAGATCCAGCCGCACACCAAGGCGACGGCCGAGCGCAAGGGCGCACGTCATGACGCCGCCCATCTCCTGC
>NZ_LWGE01000202.1:0-229 GCF_001635315.1 Oleiphilus sp. HI0123 | reverse complement strand
GGCCGCGGGACGAGGAAGGCAATCAGACGAACGCCTCGCTTCAAGAAGTGCTGACCCCGTATGGCCTGTCGGTCGATGGGACCCCGGTTATCTTGCCTATGAACTTTCTCAAATTCATGGGCCTGTTCACCTCAGATGAGCAACTCGCCCTTGCAGCTTCCAATGAGCCTTCGGTTCGTCTTTTTTGTCTAATGGCGGCCGGGGCCGAAGCGATCGACGTAACTGACCC
>NZ_LWGE01000201.1:0-620 GCF_001635315.1 Oleiphilus sp. HI0123 | reverse complement strand
TCTTCCCGGTCTTAATGATGGGTATCTTTAGCAAGAAGGTGACCAAGGAAGGTGCAATCGCGGGTATGATTTCCGGGATTGGTGTGACACTGCTTTACGTCTTCCAGCACAAGGGAATCATGTTTGTGGCTAGTACGTCTTTCTTAGGTGATATGCCAGCTAACTGGTTCTTGGGAATTGAGCCGAACGCCTTTGGTGCGATCGGTGCCGTGGTTAACTTTACCGTTGCCTTTGCTGTGTCGAAATTGACGGTTGAGCCTCCACAGCATGTTCAAGATTTGGTTGAACATATCCGTGTACCGGCTGGCGCTGGTGAAGCGCATGCGCACTAAGTTAGTGAATGAGAATTGATATTGTGGCCTCTTGGCGCTGGTCGTGTTGCGGCGCTAAGATTTTTTTGGGAAGTCTGCGGTTTAGGCTTCCCCCTTTTTCCTTCACTTGATGATAGATGGAGAATAAAAATGTTTAAAAACAAACATATGACGACAGCGATGGTGGTTGCACCCTTGCTCGCGATTGTGAGCTATTTTGCGACGGACTATATTGTTTCGGATATTCCTGAAAGCGCTGCACAGGGTGAAAGCTATGCCATGGTGGCCAGGTCTAACTGTCGTTATCAG
>NZ_LWGE01000200.1:0-14112 GCF_001635315.1 Oleiphilus sp. HI0123 | reverse complement strand
ATGGCCAGTGATATTTAATTGCATAGTATTCTCCTATCATCGTTATTTTTAGCGAGAGTTGAATATTGACTCACTTTTCGCTTATCAAATCAACTTGCTGCAGGCAGCAAGTTATCAAATATTGTATTAAACCAATCTTTTTCTTTCGTTCGATGGGGGGATCGACATCGCTTCGCGGTATTTTGCGATAGTGCGGCGGGCGACGTTAATTCCTTGCTCTTTCAACAAGTCGGCAATCTTGCTATCGCTAAGAGGTTTTTTAGGGTTTTCTGCTGATATTAACTTCTTAATAATTGCGCGAATCGCTGTTGACGAGCACTCTCCGCCAGTAGTTGTGCTGACGTGGCTTGAGAAAAAGTATTTGAGTTCAAATATGCCTCGTGGCGTATGCATGTACTTTTGTGTTGTCACACGAGATATGGTGGACTCATGCATTTCTACCGCTTCAGCAATATCATGTAAAATCAGCGGCTTCATCGCTTCATCACCATAGTCAAGGAAGCCTTGTTGGTGAGCTACTATCTTACTTGCCACTTTTAGAAGCGTCTCGTTACGACTTTGTAGGCTTTTAATAAACCACTTTGCTTCTTGAAGTTGATCCTTCATAAAGGTGTTGTCGTTACTGGAGTCAGCTCTCTTTATAAACGAAGCATAATTTGCATTGACCCTTATTTTTGGCGCAATCTCTGGGTTGAGCTCAACTTTCCAGCGTCCTTTTTCTTTCTTTACGACGACATCTGGCACAATGTACTCAGGCTCGGAAGAAGCAATGGATTCACCTGGTTTAGGGTTCAAAGACTGAATTAGAGAGATAACCTCTTTCAGTTCATGCTCTTTAAGGCGGCTGCGTCGCATTAGTTGAGCGTAGTCTCTTGATCCTAATAAGTTCAGGTAGTGGCTGATTACAAGCTTTGCTTGTGGTAGCCAGGGCGTATCTTTTGGTAGCTGGCGTAACTGTAGCAGCAAACAGTCGGGCAGGTCTTTGGCAAATACCCCAGGTGGATCAAAGTGCTGCACGCGTTTTAAGACGGCTTCAACTTCATCTAATTCAACCGGGTCTTCGTCATCTGAGTTGTGCAGCCCCTCGTGTATCTCTTCAACGGTATTCGTTAGGTAGCCGTCTGTATCAGTTGCGTCGATTAATGACATCGCAATGTATCGGTCGCGATCAGACATGGGGGTAAGGTTAAGTTGCCAATCTAGATGATCTGCAAGAGACTCGGTAGCAGCGTTTCTTTGTTCGAAGGCATTGTTGTCATCTTCGGGAGCGGGACCACTGGGCGCATTGTTTGTATATATGTCATCCCAAGCCGTATCAACAGGCAGATCTTCCGGTATAGTATCTGACCACTCTTCACTAGGCGTGTCGGCTTCATTGCTAGCAGGTGCTTCGCTCGAACTGGTGTCTGTACTACTGCTTTGTTGGTTGTCCTGAGAGGCGTACTCGTTGCCATCATTTTGATGACTTTCATTCTGATTTTCTTGTTTATCACTTGTATTTCCAGGCTCGTTGTTATCGTCCTGGAGTTCGAGCATAGGATTAGATTCCAATGCTTCTTGTATTTCGTTTTGAAGGTCAAGAGTCGACAATTGTAGCAAGCGGATTGCTTGCTGCAATTGAGGTGTCATTGTCAGTTGTTGACCGAGCTTTAATTGGAGAGAAACCTTCATGTTCATGAGGATGTCACCAACTTAAGACTTAAATTTTGAATCATGTATTGTCGCTTATTATATTTTGCGGAAATGGTCGCTGTGAATAAACGTATTTATATTTACTTCATTTACACAAGTGTAGTGCGAAGATAGCAAAGTGTGAAACAAATAAAAGTATATTTACGTTACCAGCCTACAAATAATTGTTTTAGATCAAGTTATCGTCTTGTTGACGTGAAAATTGCATGCTACTCATTTCTAAGCTGAAAGTCATGCTTAATTGTTTGTATATGCTGTTCGAATCGAATGCTATGAACTAGCCACTGGCTTATAATTTGAATTGATTGCCCAAGTAGACTTGTTTGACCTTTTCATTATTCAGAATGTCTTCAGCACTTCCTGAAGCAATGATATGGCCATCACCAACAATATAGGCTTTTTCACAAATATCCAGCGTTTCTCTAACGTTGTGATCGGTTATGAGTACGCCGATATTTTTACTTTTAAGGTGAGAGACGATTGACTTGATGTCGTTGACCGATATTGGGTCGACACCTGCGAAGGGCTCATCGAGTAGAATGAAGTCAGGCTCCATTGCTAAAGCTCTGGCTATTTCCACTCGCCTACGTTCACCGCCTGACAAGGCCATGCCAAGACTATCTTTGATGTGAGTGATGTGAAACTCTTCGAGTAAGGCTTCCATTCTTTGTCGCCTTTCGCTGCGAGAAAGATCTTTTCTAATCTCTAGTACCGCCAGGATATTGTCTCGAACACTTAACTTTCTAAATATTGAAGCTTCCTGGGGCAGGTAGCCGACACCGTTTCGTGCCCTATCATGCATAGCCATGGATGATAGGTCGGTATCATTAACTGATATCTTGCCTTTATCATGCTTAACCAGGCCTACAATCATATAGAAACAAGTGGTCTTACCAGCACCGTTAGGGCCGAGCAGCCCGATCACTTCACCGCTGTTGATAGTCAGGGAAACATCTTTAACTATTTGGCGTTTATCATAGGCCTTGGCTAGGTTTTCTGCTTTTAAAGTTTTCATTGTTGCTCAGGTCTATTGCTTTTGCTCGGCACCGGACTCGGCATTTGGAGCAGGTTCGAGTGGCAGTTTGTTTTCGTTTTCTGGAGAACCTTTTATTAGTGGCACTTCAGTATTTTCCGATGCGGTCTCGGCATTAGGGTAGTAATGAATTTTAACTCGAGACCCTTGGGTCTGATCTCCCTTGGCGCGTATAGCTCTTCGTACAATGTCGTACTCTATTTCTTCACCTGAAAAGGAGTTGTCTTGTTGTACTAACTTAGCTTGGCCGGAAAAACGTAACAAGTTGTCTTTTGCAATATAAGTAATAGAGCTGCCATAGCCATGAGTGTTCGGGCTATCGGCGCTTACTTGTTGTACAAAGTGTGCTGGCTGGCCAGAGGCCTGGATGGTTGTAATGCTGCGATTTGTCGCCTTTACAGAAATATTATCTGCTTCTAGGCGAGATAAACCTTGGGAGATTATGACATTGCCGGTATAGGTTGACGTGCCATTCTGGTCGTCAAGGCTAGCCTGGTCTGACTCTATGGATATTGGAAGTTTACTGCTCGGGTCGATTGCAAAACAAAAAGCAGGCAAAAGGGTTAACAGGGTGGCACGGAGCAAGCTATTTATTGAAGGCATACTGTCCTCTGACATTGCTAAGGAGTTCAATGCGTTTTTCATTAAGCCAGCCGTTTAAGCCGGTTGCTTGAATGACGCTTTGATCTTTCCTAATGGTAACGGCTTGGTTTGATGAGATAAAGGCCTGTTTTCGGTCTATCGATATTTGATCGCTTTCAATGCTCCATGTTTTATCGCTGGGGATAATCTGCTCGATGATGACATTTCCGGAAAGCATTAGTGTATCGCTGTCTGGCTGGATTTCACCATTGTTGGCACTAAGTTGAATTATTTCTCCCTGTTCATTTGAGAGTGTCGCCTCAATGTGCTCGATATCGATTTGGTCAGATTGTGCGTAAAATAATGCGCTTTTACTTTGTAAGTTGGTTGAGAAGCCTTTGTCATCATATAGCGTAAATCTTGCGCCTTCGACGAATGCAGCGGGCCTGTCTGTACCTGCTTCTGATGCGCTTTTTTGGGTATCTTTTATCTTTTCTTCAGAAAATAAAAGTAGACCCAGTGCAAGGCAGGCTAGGGCAATGATTAAAGGTCTGTAATGGCTCGGGTTAAGCATAAATAGCCTGTTTTGAGTCTAAGATAAATAGCTCTGGTGGTACGCTTCCAGAAGTCCTTTAGCTTCCAGGATAAGGTCAGAAACTTCACGGACAGCACCTTGGCCGCCAGGGGTTTGAGTGCAATGTGCTGCATGCTTTTTAATAAGGCTATGCGCATTGGGAACTGTGATGCCTAGCTGCACGCTGGTGATTGCAGATAAGTCAGGTAAGTCATCGCCCACGTAACATATTTGGTCAAAGGAAATACCGAGTTCTTCGCTAATTTCACCTAGGGCAATTTTTTTGTCTTCTCTTCCTTGAAGGATGTTTTTAATGCCAAGGTCTTTTGCGCGCCTCGCCGTTAGTGCTGAGGTTCGACCTGTGATAATAGCGACTTCGATATCATGCTTCATTAGTGCTTTAATTCCTTGGCCATCAAGAATATTAAAGGCTTTTAGTTCGTCTCCTTGTGCAGAGAAATAAACACTGCCGCTAGTCATGACGCCGTCAACATCGAGTGCGACGAGTTTAATACTGGCTGCTTTATCTGCAATGTTTTTTGGAAGTGCGTTAAAAGTCATGTTGGTGGCCCTAAAGTCTTAGTTGTGAAGTTGAAGGTGTTGTAACTAGGCAAGTACAGTTTGTTCGTACAATACATAAAGGTAGCCACCATAGATAGCAAGTAATAGCGTGCCGGCTACCGGTCCAAGGCTGTTCTTCTTGGTTGCGTGCTTGATATAAACCATGGCAGCGAGCCCGAAGGTCAGGGCAAACATGAGAGCGTAGTCTCGGAATAGTGTCTCTTCACTAATCGGGATGCCACCCTGTGAGATTGGGTGAAGAAATGCAGGAATTGCTAGCACTGCTAATAGATTAAACAAGTTTGAGCCGATAATGTTTCCCAAGGCAAGGTCGTGATGGCCTTTAAGGGCGCTTGCAATGGAGGCTGCAAGTTCGGGTAGGCTGGTTCCAATGGCAACAATCGTTAAGCCGATGATGATTTTGCTCACGCCGAGCTCGGTAGCGATGCCAACTGCCCCCCAAACCAAAAGCTTTGAACTGGCGAGCAATAGAGCAATACTTATAGCTAGAAGAATGTAGGCTTTTTTTGCAGAGATGGATCTGCTGTCTTCTATTTCATCGATTTCTCCCGCGGGTGCGTTTTGAAGTTTGGCGAGAGCAATGAGTGAAATAAACAAAATTATAGATAGTGCAACACCGTCGAGTGCATCCAGCATGCCGTCACTGAGTAATAGGGTGGCCAAGAAAGTCGCGACCATGAGTACCGGGAACTCAACCTTCAGAATTGCCTTTTTAAGGGGGATGGCCGAGACCAGTGCTGTTGCGCCAAGTACTAGGGCAATGTTTGCGATATTCGAACCGATCGCATTTCCTACCGCAAGGTGACTTGCATTGTCTAGTGCTGCAGTACCTGAAACAATTAATTCGGGAGCTGAGGTGCCGAAGGCAACAACTGTTAAGCCGATCATCATCGGTGTCATGCCAAGGTTGAGCGCTGTAGCGACGGCGCCACTGACGAATCGGTCAGCACTCCAAATAAGAACAATAAGCCCGAGGATAATTGCTAAAGAAAATAGAAGCATAGGTTAGTATCTAATCAATGTTTTTTCTAGGGGTGTAATGAAGGGCCTTAGTATACCTATTAGTGAAGATATCGCCAGGTATTGCAAGCAAGTGATTATGTCCAATTTGTAATTGCAAAGCAATTTGATGAAGATGAGAATTAAGTACAAATAAATTGCTAAATTTCCTTGGCTCTATGAGGCAGCTTTGTTTAAATAGCCAAGCAATGCGTCAGTCGGTGGCGAATTTACTAGGTTTAGGGATAATCTATCTTGGATTCATATATAACAATTAATAATCTCCATTTTGTCAGAGGGCATCGAAGTATTTTCAATGGTGCGACCTTGCATATCCCTCGTGGAAAAGTTACCGCAATAATGGGGCCTAGTGGAACCGGAAAGACTACTCTGCTGAGATTGATTGGCGGTCAGTTACGGCCTGCAAGCGGTGAGATACTGGTTGACGGAGTCGATGTTAGCAAACTCAAGCGGAAAGATTTGTTTGAGGCTCGGCAGAAAATGGGGATGCTCTTTCAAAGTGGGGCGCTTTTTTCTGACCTGAGCGTTTATGAAAATGTTGCATTCCCGCTACGTGAGCACACTAACCTGCCTGAGGATATCATTCGAGATATCGTCTTGATGAAGCTTCATGCAGTAGGCTTACGTGGTACGCGTGAAATGATGCCTTCCGAATTGTCGGGCGGCATGACGCGTCGAGTAGCTCTGGCAAGAACCATTGCTTTGGACCCCGAATTAATTTTGTATGATGAACCTTTTGCAGGTCAGGACCCTATTGCGATGGGAGTGCTGGTTCAATTGATTCGCTTGCTTAATGATGCATTAGGCTTAACGAGCGTGCTGGTTTCGCATGATATTACAGAGTCCCTAAGCATCTGTGATCATGCTGTAATCTTGGCTGACGGTGTTGTCATTGGTGAAGGTTCTCCAGAGGAGCTAAAAACCTCAGGCTCTCCGCTGGTAAAGCAGTTTCTTAACGGTTTGCCTGATGGCCCTGTTCCTTTTCATTACCCGGCTACAGATTTTCGTAGCGAATTGTTAGGGTAGCCCATAGTTCCTTCAAGTGTGAGATTAGCTTAGTGATTGATTTTTTTGTTCAATATGGACGTAAGGGAATAGATTTTTGGGCGGCGATGGGGCGTTCGGGGATTTTCTTGCTCCGTGCTATTTTCGGTTTAACGCCAAACCTCAAAGGCTTTCGCCTTCTGGTCAAACAGTTATATCACGTCGGAGTGTTGTCGCTTGTTATTATTATTGTATCCGGCTTGTTTATCGGTATGGTGCTTGCTTTACAGGGCTACAGCATTCTTGTCGATTATGGCTCAGAACAAGCTGTTGGGCAGATGGTTGCCTTAACACTGGTTAGAGAGCTGGGGCCGGTGGTGACAGCGTTACTGTTCGCTGGCCGCGCAGGTTCAGCTTTAACGGCAGAAATTGGCCTGATGAAGGCTACCGAGCAGCTCAGTAGTATGGAAATGATGGGTGTTGACCCCTTAAAGTGCGTTATTGCACCGCGCTTGTGGGCTGGTTTTATCTCGATGCCGCTTCTGGCTGCAATCTTTAGTATGGTTGGTGTTTTTGGCGGTTTGCTCGTTGGCGTAGACTGGTTGGGCGTTTACGAGGGGTCGTTTTGGGCTAATATGCAGGGCTCGGTAGAGTTTCGTGAAGATATTGTAAATGGCATTATCAAGAGTGTTGTGTTTGGATTGGTCTGTACATGGATAGCAGTGTTCCAAGGATACGATAGTATTCCGACATCAGAAGGGATTAGTATAGCTACCACTAAAACCGTCGTATATTCATCGCTAGCGGTGCTTGGCTTGGACTTCCTACTAACAGCGGTAATGTTTAGCTCTTTCTAAACAATTATTTAAAATAAACTAAACTTTTTAGGGAAAATGACGTCATATGTATGAGAGAACAATAGAAGCGGCTGTAGGGGTATTTATGATAGCCGGATTCGCTGCCTTGGCGTTTTTGGCAATACAAGTGAGTGGTTTAACAAGCGATTCGGCGCGTGATACCTACAAAATATATGCCCAATTTGACGACCTAGGCGGTCTCGCTGTTAGAGGACGGGTGTCATTATCTGGTGTAACGGTTGGAAAGGTTAGCGGGATCAGTCTTGATGAGCAGTCTTACACAGCGCTGGTAGAGATGGAAATATATTCATCTGTTGATCAGCTGTCAGCAGATAGTGTCGCATCGATTCAGACGGCCGGTTTACTGGGAGAGAAGTATGTTGATCTCAGTGTTGGTGGGGAAGAAGAGCTATTGAAAGACGGCGATACCATTTTTGATACGCAGTCTGCGATGAATTTAGAGAAAATTATTGGTGCGTTCGCCTCGGGCCAGATAGATCTCTAATTAATGGTGTAATGACTAGTTTTGGGTAGCTCCTATCCTGGTTCACTTCTATTTGATAAGAATTTAACGTTATGAATAAAGCATTTAAGTTGGTTACTCTTTGGCTGGTTTTGGCGCTTGGTATTGCAGCAGCTCAAGTATCTTACGCAGCGACCACGACCGCAAGTCAGGGTCTGGAGTCTGAAGAAATCAGGCTGACTGTTGAGAAAAATGTTACTGAAGTGTTGGAATTATTTAAGGTAGAAAGGGAATACTACGAAACTGATCCAGAGCGCTTTTTAGCGAGTATGGATGGTGCACTAAATAAAATAGTGGACTTTCGTCGTATCGCTGCACGTGTCATGGGAAAGTATGGCCGCAGGGCTTCTAAGGAACAAAAAAATCGATTTGTTTCGGTTTTTAAAGATAGTTTGTATACGACCTATACCAAAACATTGGTGGAAAGTGGTGTCTTTGATATCAAAGTAACAAAAGCCAAGCTTAATAGCCGTAGTGATAAGAAAGCTGTGGTTGATATGCAAGTGATAACAGATAATGGCACTGTGCTGCCGGTTGCTTATTCGATGTATTTAAATAAAGAAAATCAGTGGCTGATGGAAAACGTAATTGTTTTCGGTGTCAACGTTGGTTTGGCCTTCAGGGATCGTTTTGCTCTTCAATATAGGAAAAGCAAAGGCGACCTCGACTTAGTTATTGATGGGTGGAGTGTCGACCTAGATATTAAGAAACCTGACGGTACTGATATTATCATTACTAAGCCAGAAACGGCTTCTGTAGCCGAGGGTGCCTAAGGTGATATCTATTTCACGCAAGGAAGGTAGTCAGGGCGATATGCTTGAAGCATCACTTGCTGGTTCGTTATCAGAGCGTGAGGCTCGTGAGGCAAAATCATTGCTTCTGAGCTTTGTTCAGGAGTCTTCCTCGGAACACAAGTCTGTTAAAATTGATGTATCTGGCGTAGAGAGTGTCAGTAGTATTGTCGTGGCCATTCTGCTGAGTGGTTTACGTGCCGCTAACAAGCACTCTTGCGTATTATCTTATGTCAATCTTCCTGAATATTTGTTTAATATGGCGCGCGTTGGTGGTGTTGAATCGATCTTGGCGGGCGCTGAATAGCTCTCTGGTGGATCTGCTTAGCCTTTTGCTCTCTAATTAGTGTCTAGAGCTTGGTCTTTTATTAAGGCTATATTGCTCGTTATTCTTGCATGCTTTGTAATAAAGCGGCTTTAGTCCCTTCTGCGATTCCTGTATGATACCGCCTTTTTACGCATGCCTTTTTGTCATGTGTAGCGATATTATTATTTTTCAATCATTAATTAACTGGGTAGTGGGCGAGTATGCAAGCATCAGAAGTTGAAAAGCTAATTCTTGATCAAATGGACGATGTCGAAGTAAGGGTAGAGTCTGACGGTTATCACTACCAGGTTACAGCGATAGGCGAGGTCTTCGCTGGCCTAAGCCCCGTAAAAAAACAGCAGCTAATCTACGCATGCCTTAATAAATATATAATTGATGGGACGATACACGCGGTCATCATCAAAACCTATACTCCCCAAGAGTGGGCTGAAAAAGCTTAGTCTTTTGTTTAGGCATATCTCAGTAGACAAATTTAACAAATACATAGAAGGATGCTTATCGTGGATAAGTTATTAATTGGTGGTGGTGTAAAGCTTGACGGTGATATTCGTATCTCTGGCGCTAAGAATGCAGCTTTGCCCATTCTGGCTGCAGCTTTGTTGGCTGATGAACCCGTTACTGTTGGCAATCTTCCTCATTTACACGACGTCACGACGATGATTGAGTTGATGGGACGCATGGGGGTTGAGTTGATGATCGACGAAAAAATGAGTGTCGAGATAAATGCGTCAACTATTAAAGAACTAACTGCTCCTTATGAGCTGGTTAAAACCATGCGAGCGTCTATTTTGGTACTTGGTCCTTTGCTTGCTCATTTCGGTCGGGCGGAAGTATCTTTGCCTGGAGGTTGTGCGATAGGAAGTCGACCAGTGGACTTGCACCTGCGCGGTCTCGAAGCAATGGGGGCCGATATACAGGTCGAAGATGGCTATATTAGAGCTTCTAGCAATGGTCGGCTTAAAGGTGCAAACATCTTTCTTGATACGGTAACTGTAACGGGTACTGAAAACCTGATGATGGCTGCCGCTTTGGCTGAGGGTAAAACCATCCTGAATAACGCTGCACGAGAACCTGAAGTCGTTGACTTGGGTGAGTGTCTGAATGCGATGGGAGCTGATGTTAAAGGTCACGGTACCGCAACGATTGAAATTAATGGCGTTGCATCCTTAAAAGGTTGTCATTATGACGTGCTGCCAGATCGTATTGAAACAGGTACTTACCTTTGTGCTGCCGCTGCGACCTGTGGCCGCGTAAAGCTTAAAGACACACGTGCTGATTTGTTGGAAGCAGTTCTGGTCAAGCTTAAGGAAGCCGGGGCACACATTACCACAGGGAAAGACTGGATTGAGCTGGATATGAAGGGTAAGCGCCCTAAAGCTGTATCAGTGAAAACTGCACCTTATCCCGGGTTTCCAACTGATATGCAGGCACAGTTTGCATCGATGAATTGCGTAGCAGAAGGCACAGGTTCAATTACAGAAACAGTATTTGAAAACCGTTTTATGCATATTCACGAGTTAATGCGCATGGGGGCTGACGTTAAGCTCGAAGGCAACACTGCGATCATTACCGGGGTTGAGCAATTACATGCTGCGCCTATTATGGCAACTGACCTTCGTGCCTCTGCTTCATTGGTAATTGCGGGGCTTGTTGCGAAAGGTGATACGCTTGTTGATCGTATTTACCATGTTGATCGTGGTTACGAATGCATTGAAGAAAAACTGCAGCTACTGGGTGCAAAAATAAAGCGCCTGCCTAGTTAGACGGTGAAGTTTAAGAGTAAAAAATTATGTCAGAGAATCTAATAATTGCTTTGTCAAAAGGGCGNATCTTGAAAGAGACGCTTCCGCTGATTAAAGAGGCTGGAATCGAGCCGCTAGAAGATGTCACCAGTAGTCGAAAGCTGATTTTTGATACCACTGTAGAGAATGTGAAAATGATTATTCTCCGGGCCACCGATGTGCCTTCATATGTTCAATTCGGCGGCGCAGATATCGGTGTTACCGGAAAAGATGTCCTAATGGAACATGGCGCGGATGGCCTATACGAGCCATTAGATTTAGGTATTGCCAAATGCAAGTTAATGACTGCTGCGAAAAAAGGTAGTGTTAGCCCTAAGGGAAGAATTCGTGTTGCCACTAAGTTTGTAAACCTGGCTAAAGCATTCTATTCGCAGCAAGGTATTCAGACTGACATCATCAAGCTGTATGGGGCGATGGAGTTGGCGCCCCTATTAGATTTAGCTGATGAAATTGTCGATATCGTCGATACCGGAAATACCCTAAAAGCAAATGGCTTGGAGCCAAGGGAAATGATTCACCCTGATATTACAACTCGTCTTGTTGTGAATCGTGCGTCAATGAAAATGAAGCACGCACAAATTCAACCAATTATTGAAAAAATGAAGAAAGCCGTTAAATAAAGCTATCAAAGCTGACCTTCGGTGAGTTATGACTATTAACACAGGAAAATCTCAATGGTAGATATTAAACGTTTATCCAGTACTGATGATAATTTTGAAGCTGCTGTAAAGCAATTGGTTGCATGGGATGATCAGCTTGATCATGACGTTCATGCGACGGTCAAAACGATTCTGGATGACGTTAAATCTACTGGCGACGATGCCTTGGTTAAATACACTTCTAAGTTTGATGGTTTGAGTGTTGGAAGTGCCTCTGAGCTAGAGATTCCAAAGGCACGCTTAATGGAAGCGCTTCAAAGCCTACCTACCGATCAAAAGCAGGCTTTGGAGATCTCTGCACAGCGGGTAAAAGGCTATCACGAAAAACAGAATCAGGGTTCTTGGGACTTTACTGAAGTGGATGGCACGCGCCTTGGCCAGCGAGTAGTACCACTTGATAAGGCAGGTTTGTATGTGCCAGGTGGTAAAGCGGCTTATCCTTCGTCTGTTTTGATGAATGCTATTCCTGCAAAGGTAGCAGGTGTGCCTGAGGTCATCATGGTGGTGCCAACACCTAAGGGTGAAGTTAACGAGCTTGTATTGGCAGCTGCGGCGCTTTCCGGCGTCGACCGTGTCTTCACTATTGGGGGTGCTCAAGCGGTTGCAGCCTTAGCTTACGGTACAGCGACTGTTCCAGCAGTCGACAAAATTGTTGGGCCAGGAAATATTTTTGTGGCGACCGCCAAGCGAGAAGTATTTGGTACCGTTGGTATTGATATGATTGCCGGTCCTTCAGAGATTCTTGTGATTTGCGATGGGAAAACTGACCCAGACTGGATTGCAATGGACCTGTTTTCACAGGCAGAGCATGATGAAAACGCTCAGCCTATTTTGATATCACAAGACGAGCAGTTTTTAGATCAGGTTGAAGCCAGTATTAGCAAATTGTTGCCAACGATGGAGCGTGAGGAAATAATCACAGCATCGCTGGTATCCAGGGCAGCATTCATTAAGGTCGACTCTCTGAGCCAAGCGGCTCATGTTAGCAACCTGATAGCACCTGAACACCTGGAGTTATCAGTAGAAGATCCCGATGCCTTGTTGACAGAGATTCGCCATGCAGGCGCAATCTTTATGGGCCGCTATACCGCCGAAGCGCTTGGTGACTATTGTGCTGGACCTAACCATGTATTACCAACTTCTGGAACTGCACGCTTTTCTTCGCCTCTAGGTGTGTACGATTTCCAGAAACGCTCTTCGATTTTGCACTTCTCAGCAGAGGGTGCAAGTGAGTTAGGGAAGGTGGCATCGGTACTTGCTCGTGGTGAAGGATTGACAGCCCACGCTCGTTCCGCTGAATATCGCATCAAGTAGCTTAGGTCCGTAATCATGTCGGTTAACTTACAAGAATTGAGTACCTATCTTCAGCAATATTTATCGGTTGATAAGATTAAGGACTATTGCCCGAACGGTATCCAGGTAGAAGGTCGAGCTTCTGTTAAGCGAATCGTTGGTGGAGTAACCGCCTCCCAAGCATTAATAGATGCGGCAGTAGAGCAGAATGCTTGTGCTATTTTGGTTCATCATGGTTACTTTTGGAAAGGTGAAGCTCAGCCTATTACGGGTATTAAGAAAAAGAGAATTAAGCAGTTACTTGTCAACGACATTAGTCTCTTAGCTTACCACCTACCTGTCGATATTCATGCAGAGTGTGGAAATAACGCTCAGCTCGCGCTGCGTCTTGGTATCGATATAACGGGGCCACTGGAACTCGGAAACCCGCGTTCTGTGGGGCAGGTTGGTCGCTTAGATAAGGCGGTCACAGTTGAGCAGTTTTCCGAGCATGTGACTAACAAGCTAGGTCGCCAATGCGAGTTTGTTGGTGAGCCTAACCGGTTAATACAGAATATTGGGTTTTGTACTGGTGCAGCCCAGGGGATGATTGACCTTGCAGTGAGTCAGAACCTTGATGCTTACCTAAGTGGTGAGATATCCGAGCCAACCGTTCACGTCGCAAGAGAAACCGGGGTCGCCTATTTCGCCGCAGGCCATCATGCGACCGAGAAAGGGGGGATTCAAGCACTTGGGCAACATTTACAGGAAAAGTTTGATATCGAGTTTGAGTTTATCGATATCGATAATCCAGTTTAATGGCCTAGATTCTTGGTGGCTCTTTAACAAGCAGCTCTTCTTCTTGCTCCGAGCTAACTTCTTTTTTAGTAATGCCATAAGTTTCTGACAGTGTGCCTGTGTCGGCGTCGCTATTCTTTGGAGCATAGTCCATAGGTGGTGTGTAAACTTCAGCGCGGGGTTTCTGTGCAGCACTATCAGTACTTGCGTTAGATTGGCCGATTGCTAGAAAATCTTCAGCTTGCTCTTCATTGCACAAGCGGCTTGCGCCTTTAGCGAGCTGCTCATGCACCTCTCGGTAGCTTTTATTGAGGGTGTGTACAGCTTGCGCGGTATCCATAAAGTGTTCACTGACCTCAGCCTGGTACTTTTCATGACGAGCCTGTAGCTCGGCTAATTTTTGTTCCAAACGTTTATTCTTACTTGCTTCGCCTTGGACAGATCGATGAAAGACCGCTCCCACGACAATGCCTAAAAAGAACAGACCCACACCCGACAGAAGTTGAATCATTGTTTCGCTCACAGACTACTCTCACTCTTATGGCTAACTAGAAATGTTAGTTATATAAAAAACTAAAATATAATAGATTGATACTAAAACCTCTTTAGTCTGAA
>NZ_LWGE01000199.1:0-992 GCF_001635315.1 Oleiphilus sp. HI0123 | reverse complement strand
CTCCAGAGTTTCGGCAACGATTACGCCTTTGCCAGTCGCTAAACCGTCGGCTTTAACAACAATCGGGGCACCTTTTTCTTTCAAGTATGCTAAGGCAGGTTCTACTTCCGTAAAATTCTGGTAGTCGGCAGTAGGTATGTTGTGGCGAGCTAAGAAATCTTTAGTGAAAGCTTTAGAGCCTTCTAATTGAGCCGCACCTTTTGAAGGGCCAAAGCAGCGAAGGCCTTCTGCTTCAAAATGGTCAACAACGCCGTCAACTAAAGGCGCTTCTGGGCCGATAATGGTAAGTGCGACTTGATTCTCTTTGGCAAAATCAGACAGCGCTTGAAAGTTCATAACGTCAATGTCGACATTGCTTAATTTGCTGTCTGATGCGGTACCAGCATTTCCTGGTGCAACAAAAACTGTTTCGACGTCTTTATTTTGTGCAGCTTTCCAGGCAAGAGCATGTTCTCTGCCGCCGCTGCCAATGATAAGAATATTCATAGCGTAACCCGATCTAATAATAACTTAATAGCCAGGCGGCTTACGGAGTCGCCTGGAGATGGAAATGGGCGCAAGGATACCTTATTCGAGAGGAGATATAAAAAATAATTGTTCGTAAAATGGGCAAGAGTGGTTTTACGAACAACCAACTCTTATGAATGCTAAGCAGAGTTTGCAAGTTGGGCCAGCTTCTCTCTAGCTTGGTCGCGAATCGGCACAGCCTTATGTTCTTTGTTGTCCATTAATACAAAAGTATTGCTGGCATCTGCGATAATCGTGTTGCTACCTTCCAAGTAGATAGTTTGATCTATTTTACAGCTGGTATTACCTATGCGCATTACCTTGGTATGGATCTCGAGCTGATCATTGAAGAGGCATGGGTGACGATAGTTTATATTGCTATTTACCAAGGTCAGTGTCAGATCAAGCTGTGAGAAAAACTCTATGGCATTGAAGTTTTCAAACAATACCCAGCGAGCTTCTTCGAAAAAGCGGGTATAGCCGTT
>NZ_LWGE01000198.1:0-981 GCF_001635315.1 Oleiphilus sp. HI0123 | reverse complement strand
TCGATTACTGGCATGTAGCTCTTTTATCACATGGTAGCCGTCAATAGACATTCCAGGGGAAAGCTCTGGTGGGAAGGGTAAGTCCGAAAGCTTTACGTAGGCATCTTCGGCATTTGGACAAGGCAAAGCATCGACTCTGACAATCTGGCAACTCAAGTTATCATCGGAGCCGTTTTCGAGTGCAATATCAACCAAGCTCTCACAAAGCCCGGTAAATTCATCCGACTTGCAATCAACCGCCTTAGCAATGACTTCTTTTATACGTTTATCGTTGATAAAATCATGAATACCGTCGGTACTCAGAAAAAAGATATCACCAGATTCGACATCCTCCGAGTAATAGTCGACATCAAGCATTAAATCCATTCCCATTGCACGAGTAAGATAAGTGGAATCCTTACTTACTCTGGCGGAATGGTCATGCGTGAGCTGCTCAAAGTTATTCCCTCTAAGCCGGTACACTCGGCTATCGCCGATATGAAATATATGCGCGACACGCGACTTGATAACCAAGGTCGACATTGTACTGATATAGCCATGCTCAGCCTGAAGATAACCAACCCCCTGCCCATATAACCAACGATTCAAAGCCGTTAATACTTTTTGAGCTGAGTTTTTAACTGTCCAGGAGTCAGGTGTACTGAAGAAGTCGGAGATAAAGTTCTTAACGCAGGTTTCGCTTGCCTCCTTGCCCGCCTCTGCACTACTGACTCCATCGGCAACAATAGCAACCATTCCCTTTACAGTTAATAGAGGCTCTTTCGGGACGTATATTCCGACAGAATCTTCATTTTGGTGCTTTAAGCCCTTTACTGATATTTGCCCTGCACTTGTACGAAGCCCGCTTTCTAGATGCATCTGATATTTCACTCACTTATTTATTATGGGTATTATTGCGCCAATAAGTAGCAAAATAACACCCCCTTTAGATTAAAATCTTAATTTTCAACGGCATATGTAAAAACGAACGCAATATACAGC
>NZ_LWGE01000197.1:0-425 GCF_001635315.1 Oleiphilus sp. HI0123 | reverse complement strand
CACGTTCGCTTGGCAGACGAGTCAGTTTGTATTGGTAATAACAGCCCTGTCGAGAGCTACCTCAATATACCTGCAATAATCAGCGCCGCTGAAGTGACCAATGCTGTTGGCATTCATCCTGGCTACGGTTTTCTTGCTGAAAATGCTGACTTCGCAGAACAAGTCGAAAAGAGCGGCTTTACCTTCATTGGCCCCCCTGCCAGTGTCATTCGCTTAATGGGGAATAAAGTTTCAGCCATCAAAGCCATGACAAAAGCCGGCGTACCGACGGTTCCTGGCTCCGACGGCCCGATCACAAATAATCAAGATCGAACCAAAGCTATTGCACGCAAAATTGGCTACCCGGTTATTATCAAAGCAGCCTCAGGTGGTGGCGGCCGGGGTATGAGAGTTGTTAACGACGAAGCTGAACTACTCACCTCGAT
>NZ_LWGE01000196.1:0-642 GCF_001635315.1 Oleiphilus sp. HI0123 | reverse complement strand
TAGAAAGAATAGGATGACAAACAAGAAAAATGGCTTCATTGAGCTAGATTACTCCGTATCTAACAAAAACGTGGTAAGTCGATATAGTTTGAAATTCTGAAATGTTACTGGATTCCCGTGGCATTCTCCATGAATAAGTTTATAAAGCAAGGTGTTTAAGATCGTAACAGCTTTACCAAATTACACATGTAAGTGAAACTATGACAATTGGGCCAAATCTAAAACGAGTGCCAAAGTCTTCTATTGGCACTTTTCTGACCAAGTCTTGCTTAGAATGGTTAGGCCCAAGTCAGACCATTTATTCTAATAGGCCAGCTTGGGTGCTGACTTTTAGGCATTAGTTATATCGTGACCTAACACGTTTAAAGCTCGTTTTCGCCCTAAAAAAGCATTACCCTGTCTAGCTAAATACTCATTTATAAGTACATAAAACTTTTGCTATAGAGCTTATGCCTGCCAAACAGAAGATTCTTAAAGTTCGTCGCCACTATAACCAGTGGGTGGCTGACCAAACCCTAGAAGATTACGCCTTACGATTCACCGCTCGTAAAGCTCGGCGTATGGGTATTAGCCGTGTCGGCAAAACCGCTTTAGGGGCGACTGCTTTNTTGGCACTTGAAAGCATTGCTGCAGCGGTAACGA
>NZ_LWGE01000195.1:0-634 GCF_001635315.1 Oleiphilus sp. HI0123 | reverse complement strand
GATATATCGCTGGTGCCGGCTGACAGAGCTTTTAGCAAACCGCTTTGATTAGAAAAGTAGTCATTCGATGCCGTCTCGATAGATACAACATCATTGTCACTGATTATCCAGCTTACTTCTTGGGTGAGATCTTTGCTGCTGTTATCGGAGTAGTCTGCAATGGCACTCAGTTGCAGTTCATCGTTAACGTTTATCGCGCTAGCAGGGCTGGTAATAGCAATAGAACTTAGTATTGCGTCCGTCACTGTGAAGGTTGCGCTGGACGATAGGCCTTCAAAGCTGGCGCTGACACGTGTACTACCGGGGGCAACGGTACGAATTAGTCCTGGGCTATCTACATTATTGTCGACAGTAATAAGTTGATTGTCTTCGCTTTGCCAGGTGACGAGGTGGGTGATGTCTTTAGTCGATGCATCGGTATATAAGCCACTTGCTTTGACTTGTTCTGTAAACCCAGCCGGAATACTTGTGTTATCGCTCGTCAGTGATATTGATTGAAGTGTCGCACTTGTTACTGTCACTAAACTAATACCACTGATTCCCTCTAGTTCGGCAGAGATCAGGGCTTCGCCTTCTGCATTAGCGCTGATAACCGGAGCGCTAGGGCTTTCTACGCTTGCAACAGTACTAGAGC
>NZ_LWGE01000194.1:0-225 GCF_001635315.1 Oleiphilus sp. HI0123 | reverse complement strand
CCTTCTTGTCGATATTATCCAACATGCTCTGAATATGCCCTCGAAGCTGTAAAAATTCACGGTATATTTAAAGGAAGCTTTCTTGCAGTACATCGTGTGTTAAGATGCCATCCGGGTTGTGAAGGTGGACACGACCCTGTACCGGAAAAGAAGACAAAATCCTCCTCAGATAAACAATCAAAACCTTTATAACTCTATCTTTATAAGATATTTACGGTAGTGAAT
>NZ_LWGE01000193.1:0-205 GCF_001635315.1 Oleiphilus sp. HI0123 | reverse complement strand
GTACACACCCTCAAAGAAATTTTCTTTGCTAACTCCCGCCATCACTGCCACCTTAAAAAAATCAACCGAAAAGACATGCCTAAAGTAATTTTTTACTCCCACTTCATCCACTTCTACAAACAAATACCTATATACGATATTCGTACATTTTTTCCTTATATTTCAAAGCATTACTAAAAACAGCTTCTTGACCAAAACAACCTTC
>NZ_LWGE01000192.1:0-268 GCF_001635315.1 Oleiphilus sp. HI0123 | reverse complement strand
CTTAATTTCAGTTTGATATGTACTGGTCAGACGCTCAAGCATACTGCGTTGGTGTGCAGGGTTTTTGTGGAAAACATCGATGTTGTTGCCAACAAGGTTATTGGCATCAAAGTTTGGCAGCACTTTGCGTAAGTCTGCCTCAGCTACGCGCATCATATTCTGTACTGCTTTGTTCATATAATTGATGTTGTAATTTGCATCGGCCATCATCACATTGGTATTACAAACATCGAGAGCCAGTCTAACGCCTGCATTTTCCTCGGCGAGT
>NZ_LWGE01000191.1:0-9823 GCF_001635315.1 Oleiphilus sp. HI0123 | reverse complement strand
ACTGGATATCTAAGAAATGCTTAAGAAGACTCGAACAAAAATCTTACTACTTATTTTAGTACTGGTGATATTTCACGCCGCGGGTATCGCTAAGGATGCAGGGGTCTTCCGTAGTGTTGAAGAAAGTCAGCCTTTTGGGCAGTGTGAAAAGCTAGCAGGTCCTATTGGAGCAGAGGATATCACGGTCGATCGAGTGCAAAAGCTGGCTTATATTTCAGCCGATGACCGTCGCCAGGCTTTTTTGGATAAAGACTTAAAGTCCTATGAAAACGGTGGTATTTGGACTCTGGATCTCAGTGATCCAAACTCGAAACCAAAGCAGTTGATGGTCAAAATGAAAGGGGCTTTTCATCCTCATGGAATTGCTCTGCGCTTTGAACAACAAGATGGCGTTCAGGGAAAGGCGATAGAGCTCTATGCGGTAAATCATCTTGATATGCAGACACATGAGATTGATGTATTTAGCATTCTTCCTGATGGTAACTTAAAGCTACGCCGACGTATTCCATTTCCAGAGTTAATCTCGCCTAATGATATCGCTGTTGTGGGGAAAGACCGTTTCTTTGTATCAAACGATCATGGCAACCCGCGTCATAGCGTGATGGAGATTGTAGAGGACTATGCCGGGCTGGCGTTGTCTTCGCTGGTATATTTTGATGGAGAGCAGGGGCATACAGTGATCGATGGCCTTCGTTATACGAATGGGGTGACTTTGTCTGCAGACCAGAAAACCCTGTTTGTAGCTGAAACCACAGCGAATCAAGTGTCTCGCTATATGAAAGGACAGGATATGCTGTCCTGGCACTTAATTGATACGGTTTACATCCCCATGGCTGTTGATAATCTTGAGTGGTTGGATGATCAACACCTGCTCACAGCCGGTCATCCGAAAGTCTTTGAGTTTACGGCTCATATGCATGATGAAAGCCACCTTTCTCCATCTCAAGCATTTAAAATAGATGTGTCTGGTGAAAAGATGCAGGCCGAGTCGATTTACTATGATAGTGGCGAGCTGATTTCAGGCACGAGTGTGGCAAGTATGTATGAAGATCAATTACTACTTGGTGCTGTATTTGAGCCCTTTGCCCTTAGATGTGCAAAGCCGGCAGAGGCAGAGAAACAAAGCGTGGCTGTAGAATAGCGTCGAATTCCAGCTTGATGTAAGGCTACTGAGTTCCCGCTTTGTCAGTGCTTTTAACTTTACGACGTGCCAAACCTAGACCAATTAAACCGATACTTATCAATGATAGTGTCGTTGGTTCTGGGATTTCGGTAACTATTGGGTTTGCATGAGCTTGTATGGTGATCAAGCTAAATAGAACTAGCGCGACCGCGCGACTTATATGTTTCATTTTACCTTCCTTAGTAATTTTTCCTTTACTGGTGAGACGATATAAAGGAGCTTTCAGTGAGATGGAATGGCAGTCTATCTATAGAATGTGACTAATAGATGAAGCCCTCACTAGATTTCGGGCGCGAGTGTAGCGCAGATTTAGCTCAAGTGCGATTGAAAGTTAGGATAAAAGCTGTAACACAGCGCCACGTTGACTATTCGCTTGTCCTTGTACGGCGATCTGTACCTGATCTCTTATTTGGCTCGCAGCTAGGTCTGAGGCCACCTGAGCATAGTCAGTGTCACTGATTCGGCTCCTCGCTTCAGCCGTATTAACTTTGGATATGGCGATATTATCGATCGAACTCTCGACTCGATTGCTAACGGCACCAAGTTCTGATTGGCGGGATAGTACTAGCTCAGATGCTTGGTTTAAGGTTTCTAATGACTTGCTAGCTTGCTCAGCTGAACTTAAGTCTACGTCTTCAAAGCCTAATTCTTTGATCTCTTTGGCTAAGTCTTTGCCTTCGAGTTGAATGCTCTTTCCTGGTTGATCCAGTTGAATATTGAAGTCTTGTTCACCACTGAGTAGGGCCTTGCCATTGAAGTTAGTGTTTTCGAGAATGCTATTTGAGTCTTCAATCAAGAGATTTGCTTCTTCTTGCAAGGCTTGTCGGTCTTGTGTGGATAGCGCACCGTTACCAGCTTGAATCGTCAACTCTTGTATACGACCAATGTTATCGTTAAGGCTTTTCAGTGCTCCGTCGGCAACCTGAATTGCGGAAATGGAGTCATTGGCGTTACGGATGCCTGCATCAAAAGCACCTAGTTGGCTATTCAAGCGTTCAGATATTGCTGCGCCTGCTGCATCATCAGCTGCGCTATTAATCCGGCTTCCTGAACTGAGCTGCTGCAGTTGTCTATCAGTTTGGGACGCACTGGAAAGGCTTTGAGGGCTGCCAATGCCGCCGTTGAGTGAAATAGTCATGATGATTGCTCCCGCCGAGATAGCTATTTTTTAATGATAGCGCGGGAAGTCGAGCAGGTCATTTATTAAACAGTAACGCTTGGTAACCAGCGCTACTGTTTAGGGTACTATTTTATGTCATATTTTTGCGAGTGACGTAATGATGCCTAACTGTTTCGTTAAAAGCTTCGACATAGGTAGGGTGAAATTGCGTGCCACTTTCGCCATTAATGAGTGTGACAGCACTGAACAGAGACTTCTTGTAGCTTCTATCTGCACGTTCGTTGGTTACTGCATAGAAGGTGTCCGCCAAAGCGATTAACATAGCACCACGGTGTATTTGTTCGTTTGCCAAATTCTTTGGGTAGCCTTTACCATCATATCGCTCATGGTGTTGAGCAACCATCGTGGCGGCTTCTGTCCAACCTTCCATACGACTTAGAAATTCTGAGCCCATCTCTATATGGCCGCGAATAGTACGAAATTCCTGGTCGCTTAGTTTGCTAGGCTTATTAAGTATGTCGGGCGAGACTAAAGACATGCCGATATCGTGAAGATAGACTGCAGCAGTTAATTGGTCTGTATCGATAGGCTCTTCAAGGTCTTTGTTGGTAGATAAGCACAACTCTAGAATGGAATCTGTTCTACCTTGTTTGTATATGCCTAAGTCATCTAGCTGTAAGGCAAGCTTTCTAAAAAATGCTAAGTCAGGGTTGTCCTGATGCTCAAGGCTCAGCGCGATACTGCCGGGTTTTTCTTCTTCAGTGCTACTTTTCTTCGCCCCGACCAGCTGGTCCATTGCTTTATCAAGTGCTTTCAGGTCCTGGCCTGCAGTGCAGCCTCTGACATCTTCGATAACCTTAAGCATGGTCGCCTGAGGCGTACCTTCTACCTGGCCATCACTAATCAGTGTATTGATCATATCCCGTATACGAATAACGATGGCAAAGATAAATTCGCCGTACATAGGAAGATAGGTACGCTGGCCTTGGCGCATGTCAGAGACGATTTCTTCGAGAGCGTGAATTGTTTCGACCAAGGGGTCGAGAAATACCATACGGCAATTACCTTTTAGAGAGTGAATGTCTCTAAAAAGGCGATGAACAAGTTCCGGATCTTTTGAGTTATCAAGTAATGCGATACAAGCTTCGATCTGCTCAATATTCTCTTGTAAACACTCTGCAAAATCTTGCGTTATTTCATTGTCTAGCTCAGTAAACTGAGGGCAGGTGGTAACCATCATTTCAATCCCGTTTTGATAAGCGCTATTAAGTCCTACTTTTAAGAATAGACCATGAGAGGAAAAATAAACGAAATTTTTGACTAGTTCACAAACTTAGGCTTGGCTTATAAGATTCTACTTAAAGTCCGAACCATTCTGGTTTGATCAATAAGACCAAAAGAACGCTTACCTGAATCGCAATAAATGGCATTACACCACGGTAGATATCACTGGTTTTGATGCTCGGCGGTGCCACACCCTTTAAATAGAACAAACTAAAGCCAAAGGGAGGGGTGAGGAAGCTGGTTTGCAGGTTCATTGCAATCAGAATTGCAAACCAAAGCATGCTGATACCTAGGGTTTCTGCGATAGGTGCCAGAACAGGGATGATAATAAAAGAGATTTCAACAAAGTCGATAAAGAAGCCTAGAATCAGAATGACCAACATAGTGAGAATCAAGAAACCCCATTTTTCGCCTGGAAGTTGCAACAACCATTCTTCCAGTATCATATCGCCGCCAGAATAGCTGAAGGTCATAGAGAAGGCCGTGGCACCGATCAGAATAGCGAACACCATTGCTGTGACGTTGACGGTTTCCTTAGCGCTATCCCAGAGCATCTGGAAATTAAACTGCTTGTAGAGTAGAACCAGAAATATCGCACCAATACCACCTAATGCTGAACTTTCCGTTGGTGTAGCAATACCGGCAAAAATAGAACCGAGTACAACAAAAATCAGCGCTAAGGGAGGAATAATGGCTAATAAGGCTTTGCGTATTTGTTCGCTCTTATCTTCCTCTGAAATAGGCATAGCAGGAGCCAAGGCCGGGTTTCGACTTGTTACAAATACTATGTAGCCAATGTAAAGAGCTATCAGCAAAACCCCCGGCGCAACAGCGGCTCTAAACAGGTCGCCAACAGGTAAACCCAGTACATCGCCAAGAATAATTAAAATAATAGAAGGCGGCACGATTTGACCAAGGGTGCCCGATGCGCAAATGGTGCCGCAGCTGAGTTGTTTATCGTAGTTATACTTGAGCATGCAAGGCAGGGATATCAAACCCATCGCAACCACACTGGCACCGACTACACCGGTTGAGGCGGCGAGCAAAGAGCCGACGAGTATGGTGCTAATGGCTACGCCACCATTGAGTCTGCCGAATAACTGTGCCATCGATTCAAGGAGTTGCTCAGCCAGCTTGGTTTTCTGGAGTATGACGCCCATAAAAATGAACAAGGGAATAGCCATCAGAATGGTATTTTCCATAATGCTCTGTATGCGGTAGGGCATAAAAGCAAACAGCTCAAAACCCTCTGCCCAAATACCAAATGCCAGAGCCACTCCTGCAAAAGTAAAGGCGACGGGAAAGCCCAGCATCAGCATTAGCAGGGCAACCACGAACATGACGATACCGCTCATGACAAGCCGACCTCTTTGCTTCTTGGGTAAGCTTCTTTCCCAACGATTACACGGAGAGCCTGAGTGATCATGCTTAAACTTGCCAAACCAATCAGTATAAAAGACAAAGGCATCAGGCTCTTGATTAACCAGCGATGAGGTAGGCCGCCCGGGTCACCACTGCCTTCACCCATTTGATAAGACTCATAAGCAAAACCAAGGCTAAAGTGAGTCACAAGTATAATGAAGGGAAGGATAAGAATGAGCGTACCTAAGAGGTTAATCCAGGCCTTGGTCTGGTCTTGCCAGTGATCATAGAAAATATCCACGCGGACATGGGCATTTTCTTGAATCGCATAGGGAATACCTAGTAGAAACACGCAAGAGAAGAGATGCCACTCCAGTTCCTGCATACCGATCGATACATCATTAAAGCCATAGCGCATGACCACATCGTAGAAAACGTTGATGAGTAGTAAGAGCATGGCGCTAGCCGAGAGTACTCCGCATAAACGCGCAATGCTTTTAAACAGAGTATCCAGGGCTAGAATTACTTGCATAGTATTAACGTGCAGACCTTATCTTAGGGGGCTGTGCTATCTAAATAGGCCTTATCAGACATATTGGTCCAGGCACGTGCTTTTTCCAGATACTCTTTCTGAGACTTAAGCACTCGCGCAGCGAACTCATCTTTAGAGGCGCTTTCGGCTAGCAGGTCTTCATTTGCCTGACGCATCGCAGCAAGTACTTCAGTAGGGAAGGTTTTAACTTGAATATTCGGATATTCGGTACTAATCGTTGCCCAGTTCTTAGCGCTTTCATGCATAGCTTGCGCATACATATCGTATGAGGAAGCTTTCATAGCTGTTTTAAGGATTTCTTGAAGATCTGCCGGTAGGCCTTCAAACTTCTTCTTGTTAACCAGGAACTGAAGTTCAGCACCGGGCTCATGCCAACCGGTATAGTAATACGGTGCAATTTTGTGGAAACCCATGCGCAGGTCAAGAGAGGGGCCTACCCACTCGAGCGCATCAATGGTGCCGCGTTCAAGTGCGGTATATAACTCGCCTGGGGGAATATTCGTAGGTTTGGCGCCCAGTTTGGCAATGACTTCACCCGCGAAGCCAGGAATACGCATTTTCAATCCTTGCAGGTCTTCTACAGTATTAATTTCTTTCTGGAACCAGCCGCCCATCTGGTTAGCTGTGTTACCGCCAGGGAAGGACATGAGATTGTACTGGCCATATAGCTCATTCATTAATTCCATGCCACCGCCGTAGTAAAACCATGCATATTGTTCGGAGGCGATCATACCAAAAGGCATGGTAGTGAAGTACATGGTGGCAGGCACTTTACCTTTCCAATAGTAAGATGCAGAGTGGCCCATATCGTATTGGCCTGACTTAACCATATCGAAGATACCAAAAGGAGACTTATGCTTGTTTGAAGAGTGAATGACGACCTTTAAGCGACCGTTCGACATCTTCTCGACCATCGATGCCATATTCTTGGAGGTGTCACCAAAAATAGGAAAATTAGGCCCCCAGGTTTCTGCCAGTTTTAGCGTGTATGAGTCTTGTTTTTCTACTTTGTGGGTGTGTTCAACCTTGTCATCACAGGCAACTAAAAACTGAACTGATATGACGATTGCTAGAAAGCTCACGAATTTTCGTAGAGACATTTGTGGCATCCTTGTTATTTTTGAAAGTGGAGCGCGAAATTTAACAGAACTAGGGTGTGCTTGAAAGCGTGGAATTGCTTTTATAGGTTTCTATTCAGAGCCATTAAGGCTACTCTTCGAACTCTTTATATGGGACCAAAATACCTAATATGCATCGATTATTCGCACTTTTGTTATTTCCACTATCTGCTTGGTCTGGTGAAGATAATCTGCACTCTTTAAGCTTTAGTTATGGCGTGCATAGCGAAACGCTTAGCTTCAATAGTTTTGATGCTGATTTAAGCCCGGAATCTATAGATCTCACATACACCTTTATTAGCCAGAAAGGGCCGATGCTCACGCTGGATACTTGGCAAGAAACCGCAAATACTAGCTTTGCCCAAGATGCTGAGTTAGAGAAAAAGGTGTGGGGCTTTGGTGTTTCATTAGCCTACCCTGTTTTATCAGTTGATCTGGTATTGAGTTATGTCTATAGCAAACCCGAGATGAAGGCTTGGGCAGCGTCTGGTAATCGGCTTGAAGAATATAGCGAGACCAGTGAATACAGTGCGGGAGTTAGTGGCTATTTTGCTTATGATGCTTGGTCGCTCGTACCTTCACTTCAGCTTGGCTTCCAATATGTTGACTCCCTCAACCAAAGCTACCTCAATGAAAATGTTATTACTTTGGAAGCCAGTCAGTCTGGCTGGTTTGCGGCTCCGTCTTTGAGTTTAAGCTACTTCTATGAATTGAATAGCCACGCTGCATTAAGTCCATTTTTTGGCCTGTCCTGGACTAACTTCTTCCAAGGCGAAGGCTTGACGCGAACGAGTATCTTCCGCCGGAGTGCTTCATTAACGTCTAGCACTGAAAGTGATCTGGAAACCGATAGCTCTGGTTCAATCAACGCAGGCCTTGAGCTGTTAATCGATCGATATCAAGTCGAGTTATCGTTTGAAGAAGCGATTGACCTCGACAATATCGGTACCCAATGGAACCTGCGCTTTGGGCTGGTTTGGTAGAAGAAGTGACTAAGGCTTGCGAATATTACGTCTTAGCTTTGCTCTTTGGCTTGGGCTGAGCCGCTTGAAGCTCTGACGCAGCTTTTGCTTTTTTGCCTCTGGGAGTTGCTTAAATTTACGCATACTCTTTCTCAGAGAGTTCTGATGCTCAGCAGGCAGGGCTTTAAAGCGCTGCATTTTATCTTTTAAGGCCGAGCGTGCTTCAGGTGATAGCGTTTGCCATTTGGAAAAGCGCTGCTTCGCAAGTTCTCTTTGCTCCTTATCCATATTTGCCCAACGATTTGCCCCTGTAACCAAGGCTTCTTGCTTGGTTTTGTCTAAGCTATCCCATTGTGATTGAAAAGGGATGAGTAATATTTGGGTTTCGTTTGGCAAAGATGACCATTCCTCTGCAAAAGAAAGCGAAACAAAGCTGGCCAGTAATAATGTGATTAAGTGCTTGGGAAGCTTATTCATGGTTTGCCTCCTGTTCGCTATTTTCAGGTTCACTGGGCACCAAGTCGTGATCCTTGGAGTTGGACAGCTCGTTATCGCTAATCTGCTGTAAGTCGATAGGCGTTACAAGTTCTTTGCCATTGACGATTGTCTCGGCCAGAAACAGAAAGAAGCTCATATCTTGAATAGGCGCTTCGTTAGCTCGAACTTGAAAAGTAGTGAATGCATTAGCCATTACGCAGCTCACTAACAGATAAGGTTTCAGGTATTGTTTCATTTTCTAGTTGTTCCGATAACCAATAGGAGAATTCTAAATCTTCTGCAATATCCAAGTCTGTTTCGTCGAAGTTCGATAGTAGAACAAAGTCGTCAATATTTGCTTGAACAAGGTTTGGAATATTTTCTCCTTGCTTCTGTGGCAAATAGTTTATCAACAGAACAGCCGAAAAGCTTGCTGCCACTGTGAATCCTACTAAGGGGTGCCTAAACCATGGCTTTGAATTTTGTGCCATAGCGTCTTGTCTTGCTTGATATAGGCTGCGCTGTACTTTAGGGGAAAGATTCCGGGTACTTTCGTCCAGCGCTTGCTTAGCTCGTTGTTGAATTTCTTTATCGTTCATTCTCTTGACCTGAACTCTGGTTTACTGCAATTGCGCTTTTGATGAGCGCAGCTTTTCCATAGCGCGAAAGTAATGGCTCTTCACACTATTTTCGTTGATCTTCATTACTTCTGCAGTCTCCCGAACCGATAAACCTTCCCACGTCCTGAGTAAGAAGCATTGCTGCTGCTTGACTGGAAGTTGTTCGATGACTTTAAGTAAATGTTCTCCTAGTTTTTCACTGTCCAATAAGTTCAGTGGGTCTGCGCTGAGGTCAGCCATTTCGACTTCGCTTTCGGCGTCACTTTCATCAATTCGCCAGAAGAATATTTTCTTTTTTAGCTGCTCCTTACGGTGCCAATCCAAAATGCTGTTTTCCAATATTCTGAAGAATAGGGGTCTCAAGTCAGCAAGCGGCTTGTTGCTATACTTGTTGACGAGCTTGATCATCGCTTCTTGTACGATATCTAGCGCATCAGCTTCGTTTCGCGTAGCAAATTGGGTCATACGGAATGCCCGTTGCTCGACTTCTTTCAAAAAGTGCTCTATTTCCTGCACAGTTTGCCCATTCTGTCTTTGCTTCCCGAAACAGTGATTTTAGTTTATTGGACTACACGAATGGTCGTGTAGTCCAATTCTTTCTATTCCTGATCTTGCTCTAGGTCCTGCGGTTCGCTTAAACGTAGCGTCACATAATTTACGTCTAGTGACTTAAGGCTGTCGGTATACTGCCCCGTTGCAGTTAACTGATGCACTGCAAGGCCATTTTGTAGATACTCACTTGCCGAGCCAATAAAGCTGTCAAAATCCGTAAACATATGGACGCCTTCACCGCGAATCAAAATACTGAAACGTCCTTCTTCAGCAGTACTAACAAGCTTTTCAGGAGAGAAGCTTAACTGGCTTGAGCCGGGGATACCTTTCAAGTGTAGCTTTGTTCTAGCATCTTCAAGTGATAATACGATTTCACTCGACTCAATTGTTAGCCCTGTCGTACTAGGCGACTGCCATAAAGCGAACATTCGGGCAGGGTGGGAGCTAAAGTCCGGGTTGATAATGCTTAAGGCGTCAAAGTCTGATGGTGATGAGCCGAAAGAACTGGGGTAACCGCGTACCTGCATCCACTCATCTTCTTCGATAGCGCTAATATCCAGTGTAGAGCTGTTGATTTCATACTGTTCAGGTG
>NZ_LWGE01000190.1:0-279 GCF_001635315.1 Oleiphilus sp. HI0123 | reverse complement strand
TGAAGAGCAGTGCATAACATCTGTACGCCTTCCTTCATCTGAGAAATTACGTGCTTGTTACAGTGATACTGCGCAGCAATTTTTGGATCTGAATCTAGTACGAAAATATTCAAGACAATCTCCATTTCTCAACTTTATGTAACTATTATACGCTTTTTTAGGCTCTTTAGCAATTGGATTTAAAACAAAGATAGTCTAATCCGTCCATATTTTTGGCTACTAGGTTAAGACGGTTATTAGCAATAGAGGTACGCAAGTTAACTAGTATTTCTGCCTTCT
>NZ_LWGE01000189.1:0-314 GCF_001635315.1 Oleiphilus sp. HI0123 | reverse complement strand
CATGTGCATCTTCACGACGGTCGGGTCGCGCCAGTAGGTGACCATGCGCGAGGTGCCGCCGGAGCCGGCAGTATCGAGGCCCCAGACCGGGATGATGGTCAGCGGACGGCCGGTGCGCTGCGTGTAGACGTTGTTGGTCGTCAGCCACGCGAGGATGGTCTTGTCGCTGTTCTGGTTGAGCTGGGTCGAGGCGGCGTAGCCGAACGCATCCAGCGGCAGAAGCAGCGTATCGGCCAGTTCGACCGCGTTGGTGCTCTTGAAGGTGCCCGTGAGCGCGGTGTTCACGTCCTTCAGGATCTCGCCGGGGGTCTTGC
>NZ_LWGE01000188.1:0-241 GCF_001635315.1 Oleiphilus sp. HI0123 | reverse complement strand
AGCCGAATGCGATATCGGCATTTTCAATAATTCGGTAATTGACTTGGGTTCTAAAACGACTGAACTCGTCAGAGTCTCCAAAAGATAGTACCTTGGGCGCATAATGTAGATCTGTTTCAAATGATAAGCCAGGTGCGCTTGGTAGGTTTAGCCTTAGTGAACCGCCAATTCCAACAGCAGTACCTTTGAAATCCTCGATTTTAAAAAAGTTACTTTCAAATCCAATAGCAACTGTTGCTGG
>NZ_LWGE01000187.1:0-933 GCF_001635315.1 Oleiphilus sp. HI0123 | reverse complement strand
GGCATCGCTGGCTTAAAAAAATATGCGGAACGTGAAGGCTTAAGTGGTGAGAATTTAGTGACCATCGTTAGTGGGGCGAATGTTAACTTTGACCGTTTACGCTATATCTCTGAACGAACTGAAATTGGTGAGCAGCGCGAGGCAATCATTGCTGTCACTCTCCCTGAAAAGCCTGGAAGCTATCAGAAGTTTATTCAAGCGCTGCAAACTCGTAATGTGACCGAGTTTAATTATCGCTATGCAGAAGGAAGTGACGCGCAGATCTTTGTTGGTGTGCAAGTGCTTCCGGGTGGCGAAGATCGGGCGCGTGTTATTGCAGAGTTAGAGTCCCAAGGCTATCCCGTGCTGGATATGACTGACAACGAGATTGCAAAGCTTCATATCAGGCATATGGTCGGTGGGCGTTCTGAAGGCGTTGGTGATGAGCAGGTTTATCGTTTCGAGTTTCCTGAAAGGCCAGGGGCGCTGATGTCATTCCTTAATTCACTTGGTACTCGTTGGAATATTTCCATGTTCCATTATCGTAACCATGGCGCTGCATACAGTCGTGTCCTGATGGGGGTGCAGCTGAAAGACTCTGATACGAAAGCCTTTCAGGGAATGCTAGATGAGATAGGTTTCCGATACTGGGTCGAGACGGATAATGAGGCGTATCAACTTTTCTTGAGGGCAGGTAAGTCAAAACGCTAGTAATTAGGTGCTAAAGCCATTAGAATCCGCTACTTAAAGCAGGGTTCTAATGGAAATTTTCTAAAGCTGTGCTATTTTTCTGATTATTAAAGTTTTATTTTGAGGAAAATATGAAGAAGAAACCCGATACAATGTTGGCTGTAATCGGTATATTTATGATCGGTTTGGTCATAAGTGGCTTTTCTTCTATTAGCATTGGTGCTGATGAAGAGCCGGTTCAGAACGCTAGTACTGAGCATGTAT
>NZ_LWGE01000186.1:0-1425 GCF_001635315.1 Oleiphilus sp. HI0123 | reverse complement strand
GTTTATGGCACCAAAGCCTTTCTGCCTCACCTTGAAGCATCGGGCGAAGGTCATGTGGTAAATATTTCCAGTATATTTGGCTTAACTTCACAGCCGTTAATGAGTGGTTATAACGCGAGTAAGTTCGCTGTTCGAGGGTTTACCGAGTCTCTTCGTCAGGACTTGGAAATTACCGGTTCAAAGGTCAGCACTACTTGTATTCATCCTGGTGGTATAAAAACAAATATTGCTCAGTCAGCGCGAGTTGACAAAAGCTCAATGAAAGTGACTGGGGCAACTAAGGAAAGTACCTTAAAAGAGTTTGAAAAAATGTTTGTTCATACGCCTGATAGTGCAGCAAAGACTATTCTTAAGGGTGTTAAGCGCAATGATAGGCGTGTGCTGATTGGTGCTGATGCGAAGGCGTTTGATGGCGTAGTGCGTCTTTTCCCAACGGGTTATCAATGGCTGTTCACAAAAGCAATCAAGTGGCGCAGTAAGGCTGCTAAGAAGTTTGCATAATTAGGTGTGTTGATTGCTGGCAGAGAACTCTACTCATAGGTGTATATCAAACTCAAACTGTGAGTTGCGTGCCAGCGATGAAGGTAGGTCACAGCCTACAAGCCGAAAGTTCCTTTTGTATACATTGAACTTATCGGCTTCCTCCTTGTCTGACTCAAAACCCTGCTAATAAATGATAATTAGAAACAGTCCATATTATTGAAAATTTAACTATACACTGTAAAGTTGTTGTGGTTTTATAGCTACCTAATTTACGAGGTAAGCCGTAAAAGTTATGAGCTTTTCCTCGGGGAAAAATATATTGCGTAAAATATAGTCGTGTGAATATATAGTTCGCACAACTGAAATAAGAGCAAAAGAATAAACGGGTGAAATCATGAATTTTATCTTCCTAGGCTTAATAAGCATCTTATATTCGAGTGCCTTATTGGCTACAGAAAACTCAGCTGAAACATCTACCAAAAGTCCTCAATGGCTTACTGATTGGCAGCAGGAAAGGTCGGAAGGTGGAATTGGTTCTGAGTGCCGAAAGCATGTCAGCAAAATTATGCAGTGTCGTTTTAAGGTGGTTGTCGATGAATCTCACGAGGCACTTACAGCCGTCATTCAAGATGTTGAAGGCTTCAAAGAGTGGGCGATCAGTGTATTGATTTCTGAGCGAGTAATGTATGAAGAATCTGATCCCGATACTTATGTTTATACAACCTATAACTTTACCGGTGCCTACAATAGAGACGCTCTAAGCCGGTATTCTATGGTGACGGATATTGAGGGACGCAGAAACCGTATTAACTTTATCACCGTAGATAAGCCTTATGAACCACGAGACTTACGTTTAGTTCGTTTCCCTTTAATGGCGGGCTACTGGCAGTTTACAAGCCTGGGTAATGGTCAGACAGAAATAGAACATCAAAGTTTTACTCA
>NZ_LWGE01000185.1:0-301 GCF_001635315.1 Oleiphilus sp. HI0123 | reverse complement strand
TGGATATAGCTCTTCAAAGTATCGACAGATGGCGACGGACTCAGAAATTGTTTGGCCATTATCGAGCTCTAGAACCGGAACTTTAGCCAATGGATTTTTTTGTTTGAATTCTGAGTTTAGGTTTTCTCCTTTTTGAAGGTCGATCTCAATGAACTCTATGTCCGTAATCCCTTTTTCAGCTAAGAAAATTCGGACTCTGCGCGGGTTCGGTGCGATTCTCATCTCATATATTTTCATAGGGTTTTTCCTTATTCGTTATTGGTCGGGATTTAGTAATTTTTCTAACTGATCGTTTAGAATG
>NZ_LWGE01000184.1:0-774 GCF_001635315.1 Oleiphilus sp. HI0123 | reverse complement strand
ATTAAGCGACCAAACAAACTCACCTACTCGACCTCCTAACACAACACCATCTGAACGCCATTCACCATTAACCTTAGACTGATTCGTGGTGTTCTCTTTAGAGCCGGACGAACAGCCAACGAGTAAAAAAGTAAGAATATACAAAAGGGGTAAATTGATTTTCATAGCTTCCTTATAGTTATAACGCTTTTATAAACGGCGCACGGCTCTATCGTGCGTCCAACGCAGGCCACGTCTCTTTGTGGCCGGAGTGATGTTTGATGAACTGGTTAGATGTTTTAGAACACCCAACTAGACCAACACCACATTGTGTAGCCGAAGGCGGAACCAGCGTTCTTGACCTTTGGCTACAATAGTTAAGATGAAGACTTTACCGGATTCCCTAGGAACACACCACCGACGAAGCCTCTACAAATAAAAATGTGCCTGAGAAGCTTGAACAGCAGAGCGGAACAGTTGGAAACCGTGCCACCTACCCTAAAAATTTAAACGGAGGAATGCTTAATAAGAACTGAGCATTCCCTGCCGAATATTGAGCCTTAACTCTAAAGGCAAAAAAACATTTAACGCCCAGCTCACCGCGCGTAGTAATGTTGGCGACTTTACTGCGTGTTTTTGCAGGAAAGGTGCAAACATTACGGAGTCCGGTGGAGCTGATGGTTATATGCATTTATGTATAAAGTTCCCATGGCCCAAATATTAACAACGCCAACGCGAATGTTAAACCAAAAAACATGCCCCACAAAATTGAAAAGACTTTTTGGTTAACTGAAC
>NZ_LWGE01000183.1:0-342 GCF_001635315.1 Oleiphilus sp. HI0123 | reverse complement strand
AAGATGAAAAGAAAGAACCAAATAAGGTGATCAAAAGCTACGCGGAACTGGGAGAAAGTGGGTGACGTTAAGTTGAACCCGGAGAAGGAAAAACAAGCAGCTTAAATGCTCAGGCGACAACTACCTTGAAAAACGCCGATACTGCTGGCTTGTTTTTTACTTGGGTAAAGCCTGAAATCTCGCTATGGTTTCTGGGTAATATAGCTTAAATTGAGAGCCCTTGTTTTGTTTGCAGCAGGTGGCAGAAAGTTATTAAACAATAATCGTATTAATGCATTTAAGGTGGATGTGGTTTCGATCGAGTTCAGTGGGAACGTAAACTTTAAAGGCATTACCACATAA
>NZ_LWGE01000182.1:0-363 GCF_001635315.1 Oleiphilus sp. HI0123 | reverse complement strand
AATCACGTCTCTGTCTTACCAGAAAAAACGTAATCGAAAAATCATGTCAAACACTAGGTTTTATTCATTTTTAAGCTAACTCCGAATTATTTGTTCTTAGACATAAGCTAAAGAATCCCTCTTTTATTCTTCGTTAGATTAGCAGCAGGTACACCTAAATCATGTGTTTTTAGTTGTACGAAAAGCGACTCAGTTATCATATCTAAGCATACATGTGTGTTCCATTTATCATTTTCGTCTTTGGTGCACGTTAGTACTCTTGTTATAAAACACTTCTATTGTGAGATCACTTCGATATTTCAATAACCTTAAAATAAAAATGTAAATATTATTTATATCTGTTATTAATCAGATATTTATATC
>NZ_LWGE01000181.1:0-2954 GCF_001635315.1 Oleiphilus sp. HI0123 | reverse complement strand
GGTTTAGACGGTCTCAAATAGGTTGATAGTAGAAACTTCAAGCTTCAACCGGGCGTTGTTAAAAAGAGAAAAATGGAGAATCACTCAGTGAAGAAAGTTATTCTGACGCTATTATGTCTTGTATCATTTCAGGTCCATGCTTGGGACGCCAATGGTAAAGTCAAAATAACAAAGTTAATTGCTCAAAATTCGCCGGGGCTGTTTATAATTGAGACTGAGCCTTCGACAATTGGCAATACTAGTTGTACTTATCATGTCAAACCGCGGTGGGATGCATCAGCAGTTCTTTCAAAAGAAATGTACTCTATGGCTCTAGTAGCATCAGCGGCAAATAAACCAATTAATATTTATATTGATGGTTGTGTTTCAAATTACCCCAAAATTGAGCGGATGGAATTATTGGTCGATTAGGACCAACAGTTCATGTAACTAGATATACCAGCACTGCCTACAACAGGTTGAAACAAGCTCTTACAGTTTTTGGGAATTATATATGATAGAGCGAATTGGTTTTATTCTGTTGTTATCTTTTTCGACTGCATCCGTTGCTTCTACTTTAGCTGGAGCGGTAGTAGATAAGTTGATGGTCGATACGGTTAATGGGGGCATTATGTTTGTTAGCGCAACTGGAACTTATACGGCCTCAGGTTGTACAACAAATTCGACATGGGAATATGTGTTACCACTAAATTCAGAGCTGAGAAAGAGCACGATGGTTTCAATGCTCTTGGCTGCATATGCATCTGGAAAAACAGTGCTGCTGAAAGGAAATGGTGTTTGTGGAGATACGTTTTCATCAATTGAGACTCTTCAGAGAGTGAGTCTGGAATAGGTTGATTAAAGACTAGGGAAAAGGAAGTTTTATGCGATTTGTATGTATGCTTATTCTAGGTTTGTTGTCTTTTGGAGGGATTGCAGGAGCTCAAACTGGTGCATCAGGTTTGGTGGATATCAAGACCCTTAGGATAGGTGGTGGTTTCTTGAGGGTTACTGGAAGTACTGATTTCCAGGACCCGAGTGATTGTAACGGAAGTGGACAAAATAGTAATAGAGACGTGCTAATCTTCGAAGGCATAGATTCTTATAACGAAATAGTCAGTTTTGCGCTAGCTGCAAAAATGGCGAACCAAAAAGTGCAGTTTTGGCTAGATGGTTGCGGAATTGATAGTGGTAGGAACTATCCTAAAGCCAGTTATATTTACTTAATCGACTAAGTTTATATTTAGTCTGAAATAGGTTGTGAAAAGAACAAATTTGAAGGGATCTTATTGTGAAGAAGATAGTATTTTTCTTACTTATAACTAACACCTTAGTTAGCTACGCTGACTATGACACTAACATGCGAGGCCATATAAAAAACATCTTTACATATCCCTATGGATTGGTTTTGTTCAAACTTGACAATCAACCTAATCACCCAACATGTAATAGTGGTTACTTTGCAATTGGTACTGATGTAAGCGAAGCAGGAGCGAATAGAATGTTTTCGATGTTACTTACACTTCATACCAAAAAGGCTGAAGCCTATATTGGGTATGATAGCAAAGGTGATTGCGCAAACGGTTATATCAGAGTTCATAATATTGGTGAGACTAGTACTTAATATTAGGGATGGTGGTCGTCTTAAATAGGGTCTGATGCGTCACTGAAGGCAGTTTTTTGTATTATTGACCATAATGATAACTCTTCTAAACATAAAGGAGAGTTATCATGAATGAAGCCCTAACACCTTCTATAGAAAAGTTAACGGGACAAAAACTACCGCTAAAGATCAATCAGATCTGGGGTATACGTATTCGGCTTGAGCTAAGTCATAAGCGTCGAGACTTAGCTTTGTTCAATCTAGCGATTGATACCATGTTACGTGGATGCGACCTTGTTAAACTGAAAGTTCGTGACGTGTACCGAGGCGATGATGTGCTGTCGAGGTCTACCATCATTCAACAAAAAACAAAACAGCCTGTTCAGTTCGAAATTACGCAAAAGAGTAAGGCATCTATCCTTGATTGGATGAGGCATGCAAACTTAAGTTTTGATGATTACTTGTTCAAGAGTCGGTGCCGTAAGTCTAAACACATTACGACAAGGCAGTATGCCCGCATTGTTGAGGGTTGGGTAAGAGGTCTCGGCTTAGATAGGGTGGCCTATGGTACGCATTCATTACGACGAACAAAGTCGACGATTATCTATCGTGAAACCAAAAATTTAAGAGCTGTTCAAATATTGCTAGGTCATAGAAAAATGGATAGTACGGTAAAATATCTCGGTGTTGAAATCGACGATGCCTTACATATTGCTGAGCAGGTTGATATTTGACGTTTTGAATTGATGAAATGAGAGGCTGAGATTGAAACAAATATTATTAGGTTTGACGGTATTACTATGCTTATCAGCATGTAGCAACCAAGCAATTAAAACCAATGCTTATCCAACACTTAGTGCAGTTGTATCCGGTCAAGACCGCATTCGGTTTGAAGGTAAAGGCGCTGGTGCTGGCATGATGCTTATGTCTTCGTTGGGGCCCGCCGGTATTGCTATTGGCGTGGCTATTGATGAGGGGATTGCCAAAGAAATACACGAAACCTTCTCACGCAAATATCGATTTGTCGACATAGTGAATGAAGAGACTGTAAATTGGTTTGAGCAGCAGTGCTTGAGTGAAACAAGGCCCAAGATATGCAGTCGCAAATCCGTCCAAATCACAATTAATCATTATGGGTTTAAAACCACAGAAGGTGACGATGATCCTGTCATTCCGAAGCTTCAAATTGTCATTGATGCAAAGAGCTACGAATTGGGAAGTGATGCACCTATGAAAGCTCAACCCTTAGCGCAAATCAAACAGAATGCCTCTGCATCAGCTGCGTTATTGAGAGAAGGCTATCAAAGCATTCTCAATCGACTCCAGTAGAGTAGAAATTGCCCGTAAGGTCAATGTCCGATATGTGGACATT
>NZ_LWGE01000180.1:0-588 GCF_001635315.1 Oleiphilus sp. HI0123 | reverse complement strand
ATCTAATATTGTCATTTTTACCCACATAACCAAGCAGCTCTGAAGGACAAAACAAGCTAATGAATTCTCTAATCTTCAAAACCTTAACAGTATGGCTGATCAAACTAAAACAACAAGCCGATCACCCTCACTCAGAAAATTATGGGCAAAAAATTTCAGGCTATTATACACTAAGCCCTTCCTGATAAAACCCTTACATTAAATAGTGGTTTTTATTCTGTGCTTTTTTCTGATTGAGTTAGTCATGAACCACCCAAATACGCCGAAGAATATCTCCTACAACAGCGCCCGTTTCAGCCAAAGCGGATCAAAACTCAAGAACTGCCCGCCAGACCAAGGCGTTGAAGTTGCCTTTGCCGGTCGCTCCAATGCAGGAAAATCTTCAGCCATCAACTCAATCACTAACAATAAGAAGCTTGCCCGAACCAGTAAGACTCCCGGCAGAACCCAACTGATTAACTTTTTTTCCCTTAGCACGCCCGGGGTTCGGCTAGTCGACCTGCCCGGCTATGGCTTTGCAAAGGTATCCCTGGACCTGAAAGCTGAATGGGGAAAGCACCTCGATGACTATCTACGCAACCGAGAAAG
>NZ_LWGE01000179.1:0-346 GCF_001635315.1 Oleiphilus sp. HI0123 | reverse complement strand
ATTATTTCGGGTGTTGTTGAGCGAAAGCAAACCATGCCTGTGCTTTCGAATATTTTGCTTGAAGCAGAACCAGGTAAAGTAGAATTAACCGGCACCAATATGGAGGTTGAGTTAGTTTGTACGCTTAATAGCGCCGCAGTCGAGACTGCTGGAAGAATTACCTTGCCTGCACGTAAGTTAGTAGATATTTGTCGCTCTTTACCAAATGATGCAGTGATTGAGCTAAGTCTGGAAGGTGAAAAGATGCACCTTCGTTCCGGTAAGAGCCACTTTACCTTAGCAACCTTGCCAGCAGATCAGTTTCCGAATACTGAAGAGTCTCCTCACGATATTGCTGTGAGTTTCA
>NZ_LWGE01000178.1:0-371 GCF_001635315.1 Oleiphilus sp. HI0123 | reverse complement strand
TGAACTAATAGTATATAGGATGTAGAAATGATTAAGTTGCACCACTTGAATAATTCACGATCTCAACGCGTTATTTGGGCCTTAGAGGAGTTAGGGCTAGACTTTGAAATAGAATCCTATCAGCGAGACCCTACTACCTACCTAGCTCCAGAAAAACTTAAGGAAGTGCACCCTCTTGGTAAGGCTCCGATCTTGGAAGATGGCGAAAATAAAATTGCAGAGTCTGCGGTTATCATCGATTATCTAGTGAATCAGTACGCTCCAAATCTAAAGCCGGAAATCAACACTGAAGAATATTTAAACTACCAATACTGGATGCACTATGCTGAAGGTTCATTGATGCCTTATCTCGTTATGAAGCTTGTATTTGA
>NZ_LWGE01000177.1:0-380 GCF_001635315.1 Oleiphilus sp. HI0123 | reverse complement strand
TGTTTGCGCGCGAAATCATTGAGCGTTTCCATGATGCGGAGTCGGCGGCGACGGCGCATAACTCGGCAGGCAACCGAGTCGGTTTGGGTGAGATTCCAGATAATGTTCCGGAAGTTGATGTTGATGCTGAGGGGCAGTCGGAGTTGCCAGTATCTGCTGTACTAAGAATGGCGGCTTTGGTAAAGAATGGTGCAGCAGCTAAAGATGTCTTGGGTCGCGGTGCAGTATATGTAGAAGGCAAGAAGGTAGAGGCGAGCTTGAAGTTGTCGGTGCCTGGTATATATGTGATTCAGGCGGGTAAGAAAAAGATAGCAAAAGTCTCGTTAAAATAGCGTTACAAACTAATTTATAAAAAGTTTGATAAAGGTGTTGACCTAAAG
>NZ_LWGE01000176.1:0-429 GCF_001635315.1 Oleiphilus sp. HI0123 | reverse complement strand
ATGCCTTACAAAGAAGGTTACAAAATGAATGTGTATTATGCATTTACTAAGGTATCTGGGGGTTTTTCTACTGAAGCTCTTGGTAGAGCTTTAGCTCAATCAGTTGTTGGCGATAGTAGCCAATTTATTCCAAGAACTGTCTCTGCTCTAGAAACAGCAATTACATCAAATGGAGTTGCACTCAATTTAATTGATAGTTATCCAAACTAAATTTAACAAGTGCATCTTGCAAGGACTTGGGTAAACTGTCACCTTTTGTGCAAAAATACGCACAAAAGCCGCCACTTTACCCAAGCCGCAAATGCAGGCGTTGGTATGACTCCCCACGTCAAGAGGCCCGCACAAAATCCTGCCGGAACCTCGGCCAGAGCCTTTCTTTTTAATTAACATTCTTCCCGTTAGGGAAGCGTCAACGCATCAGATGAAGCA
>NZ_LWGE01000175.1:0-372 GCF_001635315.1 Oleiphilus sp. HI0123 | reverse complement strand
GATAAAACTGTTGATGTTAGAAACGAAAATTCATCATCAAGTTCTAGTGGAACAAACATGACCACAACAGTTACTAATGATAAAAATGTACACACAGGTTCTTCAACTACTACAACTGATGGTAAGGACAAGTCAGTTAAAACTGACGAAAGCAAAGGAACAAACCACAGTTCAACAACTGATGAATCATCTGGTAGTAGCACAACTACAAACACAGGTACCACAACAGACGTTAAATCAGGATCCACAATAACTGAAAACACTTCTAATGGTTCAAGTGAAACAAAAAGTAGTGCCATATCAGACAGTACAACTAATGGAACATCAAAATCTGAAACCACTAATAGCGGAACAAGTACGTCAAATGGCACG
>NZ_LWGE01000174.1:0-2302 GCF_001635315.1 Oleiphilus sp. HI0123 | reverse complement strand
AAATGAGCGCATCAACTCCATGTCCATAGCAACAACAGCGGTAAATCGATTTGGATAAAGCGCTTCAACCATAGCCTTGTGCTCTGGCCGTACGCACAATGTAATGGGGTAGCCTGTTTTTTCTACCAAACTTCTTGCAAAAGATGCTGTCACTAGCACCTCACCAATAGAGTTCGGTGACATTAAGATCCACCCTCTTGGAGTTTGTTTTCGAATAGAGTCAACAATCTCTTTCAATTGACTTATTTGCATACGTTTATCCCTTTACAACATCCAAATCATGTATTGATTTTGCCAAAAGTATTCATAAACTCCTGCTTACTCAAGGGCTTATTCCCCATCCTGCTAACTTGTATGCCTGCTGCAACACTTCCCAGCGCTGCAGCTTGCCATGCTGACCCACCGGCTGCCAATGTAAGCCCTGAGGTAATTAACATTGAGTCACCAGCTCCAGCTACGTCAATAGGAGCATAGTTCAAGGCTGGCAGGCGGTCAGTTAGAACACTTTCTTCTTCATCTTCAATATGTAACAAAACACCTTCAGCCCCGAGCGTTAATATAATATTTTGAGCCATTGCTTTTTGCCTCAGCCTTTCAGCAATGACAACCAAACCATCTTCTTGATTTCGTAAGCTAACCCGAACCTCTCTCTCTGTGGGCGTCAGCAAATTCATCCCCTTAAAACGACTAACATCTCCTACTTGAGAAGAGCACTGGCTATCGGCAATTATTGTCACGTTATGACCGTTGCAGTGGTCTACAATTTTTTCTATCAGAGGTTGAGGTAAACAGCCATAGTTAAAATCGGAGAATACCAACAAATCAAGACCAGGTAATAAGTCTAAAATATGCTGTTCAATTTTGTTCTGAAGCTTCTTCCCGATTGACCCTTGATGTAGATGACTAACTCTTAATAGTGTTTTGTTTTGTGCTCTGAAACGCTGTTTGAGGGTCGTTGGCCTATTTTCGTCAACAAGTAAACGAGACTGCACATCATATTCTGAAAGTGCGGTTTCAGCATACTCCCGAATAGGATCATTCCCGGCTACGCTAATAAAACTTGAATTTGCTCCCAGGCCCGCGGCGTGAGCCGCGACAATTCCCGCACCACCAATAAAACGCTGCGTATCGATAGGCGTTACAACAATTGTCGGGTCCTCTTGTGACATACCTAATGGATCACAGGTAATATACTCATCAACAATAAGGTCACCAACTACGCAAACATTAACATCAGACAGCCGCCCGATAATATCGATTAAACTGTCAAACGAGAAATCATGCCTACTTGCAAACTTCTGAACCGACAATAAATCAATTCGATCCATACCAGAGAAGTTTTTTCGAATTAAGTCCAAAGAAGAAAATGCTGCTTCTCCTGAACTAAACACCAGCTTGCCGCCATATTCCTTGAGGGAGCGCTTTTCAACATTATGTACATTTTCAAACTCTTTACCCTTCACGACAATATCAGGCTTTAAGCGAGCCAATACATCCGTTACAGGTTCATCCATCAAGAAGGCCTCGGTTACCCAATTATTACTCTTGATTCCGTCTAACCTAAGCTGCTCACCAACATGGACATGATCACCGCCAATTTTGTCACTATTGACGCCCACAATCAGCCTATCCCCCATTTCCCTTGCAAAGCGGAGTAGGCGTAGATGACCCGGGTGGAGTATATTGAAGTTGCCTGAAACAAATACTGTTTGTGACTTAAGCATAATCCTGCTTCACTCTGGATTTTGAGAGTTATTTTGATGCGTCATTACAATTAAAGGCCGAAAAACACGGCCCTCTTCTAGATCATCTAATGCCGCATTGATTTGATTTAAGTCGTACCGTTTAGTTAAGAGGCCATTCAAAGGCGTAGCTACTTTTGAAAATAAACTATGGAGACGCGGGATATCTCGGTCCAGCATAACACTTCCCCCCCAACTACCAGAAATCTGCTTACCGCTAATCAAGTCGTGCGGCGAAAGTCTAATCTTCTCACCATCGGGTGGGTGTGAAGCAAAAAGTAACTGCCCGCCAAATTTCCGAATCATTGAAAAACCATCTTCTATTCCTGAAATATGACCGGTCGCTTCAATACAGAAGTCAGCACCACCTTTTGTCAAAGCCAATACTTTTTCTACAACATCATCATGCTCTGAATTTATACAATGCCTGACACCCCACCCTTTTACCTTTTCAAGTTTTTCCCTAGAAACATCTATCGCTATAATATTTTTTACACCTAGAGCAACTAAGGCCATAACCGCAGAAAGACCAATCCCGCCCAAGCCCAAAACAGCAACTG
>NZ_LWGE01000173.1:0-12783 GCF_001635315.1 Oleiphilus sp. HI0123 | reverse complement strand
TGCAGCAAATACAATTGCTGCAAAACAGCTATAAAATATATTGGTTTGGTTAATTTTTATAGAAAAAGAGACCGCAATGAAAGCGGCTCGTATAAAAAATAGAAAAAGGCAGATTAAATTCGCATGCTGTTTTTGAATAAACAATACAGATTCTTATTGAAGGGCTGGCTGATAGTCTTCTGCCTTCTCTTGCAAGCTTGTGTGACGACGACCAATAGTTCGCTAACTGATAAGGCCGATCCGGTTGTCGCAGTAGGGCGTTATGTGACGCTTGGTCTTGAGTACATTAAGCGGGATGACCTGCATCGAGCTCGAAAGCACCTGAACAGAGCGTTGGAGATATCACCACTGGATGCCCCAGCTAACGCAGCTATGGGCTTGGTTTACCACCAGGAAGGGGAGACAGTTGCTGCTGAGAATTACTTTAAACAGAGTTTGGAAACCGACCCAAGCTATACGCGTGGAAGAAGTTATTACGGCGCGTTTTTGTATTCAGTTGACAGAATTGAGGCGGCGCTTGAACAGTTTAAACTAGCATCTGAAGATACGCGTTATGAAGGCCGTTCACAAATATTCTCTAATATCGCTTTATGCCAACTTAAACTAGGTAATAGTGCTGAAGCAATTGAAGCTTATACCAGTACTTTGCGCTTGGATCGTAGTAATGGTCGTGCGCTATCTGGTGTAACGGAGCTGCTGATCCAGTCCAACGATTTTGAAAGAGCTCAGCATTATTATAATCGCCTCGTACGGTTGATTCGTGAGCGCGGTATGCAACACTCAGCTCAGAGTTTATGGCTGGGAATCAGGATTGCCAATTATTATGATAGTTCTCAGCAAGTGATTACTTTGGCAGGCTTACTCGAGCAAATGTATCCCGATACTGAAGAAAACCAGCTTGCCAAGAGTTTACTTGGAAAAAAAATAACGCTAAATGGTGCTAGTCGATGAGTAAGGAAACAGCTGATATTTCGTCAAGCCCAGGCTTAATTCTCCGGACTGCACGAGAAGAGTTAAAATTTTCTATCGACCATGTTGCACATGATCTTCACCTAAGGGCAAGTGTTGTGCAGTCAATGGAGAATGAAGATTATGACGACTTCAGTAGCGATGTTTTCTTAAAAGGTTATTTTCGCTCTTATTGTCGTTTGGTTAACTTGCATGAAGAGCGAATGGTTGAGCTGCTTGAGGTTCAGTTACGTACTCGCAAGAATGAAATCGAGAATGTAGCCTTAAATGCTAAAAAAGCCGAGAAAGCGAAATTCCGTAAGAAATTGGTCAGTGTGCTGTTTGCATTGGCCTTAGTCGCTGGTTTGAGTGTCTATGTTTTAGGATATTTATTGGTAGAAGATAAGCCTCTACAAGAGGGAAGCCCCTTACCTGAAAGTACGACAAGCTCTCCAAGCAGCTTATCACCGAGTACTGAAACAGAAGGCCAAAAGATTATACTGGATGACCCAAAATCTGAGCTACCAGCTGCTAAAAATGCTGCACAGACTCTGGCAAACGAAAAGATAGTGATAAAGGCTGTGCCAGAAAAAACTGAGATAAACACTTCCACGGCTTTGCCCCAAGACGCGTCAAACATAGTGGAGCTGAGCCCTGAGGGCGGTAATTCTCCAGTTGTTGAGGAAAAACAGTTTTTTAATGCAAACTTTACTGCGGAGTTTAGTGGTGATTGCTGGTTCAAATTTACTAATGCAGAAGGTAAAACTGTATTTGCTGCTTTAAAACGTGCTGGCAATAAAGTTAATTATACAGGGCCAGCTCCTTTTACAATGGTGCTGGGCGATGCCAAACAGGTTCAGGTTGAGTTTGAAGGGAAGACGGTTGATTTGAAACCTCACACTGCCAAGAATGGCAGAGTTCAATTGACCTTAAGTCCATAATGCTAATGAATTGTTATGAGTGGCCTTCAACGGTCAAAGGATTAAATGAATGAAGTTTGAATCGCCTATAAAACGCAGAAAATCCAAGAAGATATGGGTTGGGGATGTAGCTGTCGGTGGCGATGCACCTGTTGCTGTGCAGAGTATGACCAATACTGAAACCTGTGATGTTGAAGCGACGGTAGCGCAAATAAAGGCATTGCAGGACGCAGGTGCTGATATCGTGCGTGTTTCAGTTCCTAGTATGGAAGCGGCAGAAGCATTCAAAGAAATAAAGAAGAAGACCTCTATTCCACTTGTTGCTGACATTCACTTTGACTACAAGATAGCCCTAAAAGTAGCCGAATACGGCGTGGATTGTCTGCGTATTAACCCTGGTAATATAGGTAAAGAGGACCGTATTAAAGCAGTAATTGACTGTGCTAAAGAGAAAAATATCCCGATTCGTATCGGAGTTAATGCGGGCTCATTAGAAAAAGATTTGCAAAAGAAGTATGGCGAGCCAACCCCTGAAGCCTTGGTGGAGTCGGCAATGCGTCATGTTAATATCCTGCGGGCTCATGATTTCGATAACTTTAAGGTCAGCCTTAAAGCTTCAGATGTTTTTATGACAGTTGCTGCGTATCGAATGATTGCTGATCAAATTGAACAGCCTTTGCATTTGGGTATTACCGAAGCCGGGGGTTTTCGATCAGGTGCGGTTAAGTCTGCCGTGGGTTTGGGGATGTTATTAATGGATGGCATTGGCGATACGATTCGAGTGTCGCTTGCTGCCGACCCTATTGAAGAAATCAAAGTTGGTTTTGATATTCTTAAAAGTTTAAAGATTCGCTCAAAGGGTATTAATTTTATTGCCTGCCCAAGCTGCTCTCGACAAAACTTTGATGTTGTTCAGACAATGAATGAATTGGAAGAGCGCTTAGAAGACGTCACGACGCCATTGGATGTTGCGATAATTGGCTGTGTTGTAAATGGTCCGGGTGAAGCTAAAGAAGTAGACGTTGGTCTGACCGGTGGATCGCCGAATAATTTACTTTACCTTGATGGAAAGCCGGACCATAAATTAGCTAACACAACACTTGTTGATGATTTAGAGCGAAACATCAGGTCCAAGGTCGCAGCCAAAGAGGCCCAGGAGTCTCAGGTGATTGCAAAAGCATAGAATTTAACACTGTAATTTTTCCTCTTGCTTGCTAAGTGAGCTCGAGAGAAGTTCTAGATAATAAGGATTAAACCTTGGCAAAAATACAAGCTATCCGTGGAATGAATGATTTGTTACCCGGGCAATCTGCAGTTTGGCAGTACTTGGAAGGGCATATAAAAGGTGTGCTCCAAAGTTATGGCTATCAAGAAATTCGCATGCCTATTGTCGAGCAGACAGAACTATTTAAACGCTCTATCGGAGAAGTTACCGATATCGTTGAAAAAGAAATGTATACCTTTGAAGATAGAAACGGTGACAGTTTAACCCTGCGCCCTGAAGGAACTGCATGCTGCGTTCGAGCAGCCGAGCAGCATGGTCTATTGTTCAACCAGACTCAGCGCTTGTGGTATACAGGGCCGATGTTCAGACATGAGCGTCCACAAAAAGGAAGATATCGCCAATTCCATCAGGTCGGTGTTGAGTGTTTTGGTTTTAAAGGGCCTGATATTGATGCTGAGTTGATCATGATGACTGCTCGCTTGTGGAAGCAGCTTGGTTTATCTGAACATGTGGTGTTAGAGATAAACTCTTTAGGCTTGCCTGAAGAGCGCAAGTCCTTTAAAGATGCATTAGTTGCTTATCTTGAAGGTTATGCTGATCAGCTTGACGAAGATAGTCTGCGTAGGATGAAAACAAACCCTCTAAGAATCCTGGATAGCAAAAATACTAAGACCCAAGAGATTCTCGCGAATGCGCCAAGTCTGTTCGATTTCTATGGAGACGAGTCTAAGAATGACTTTAACGAGCTATTGTCGCTGCTGGATCATGCAGATATCAAGTATCGTGTTAATCATGGCTTAGTACGAGGTTTGGATTATTATTCGAAAATGGTCTTTGAGTGGGTGACAGATGCCTTAGGTGCTCAAGGCACGGTATGTGCTGGTGGGCGCTACGATGGTCTGGTTGCTCAGCTTGGCGGAAGGCCAACTCCGGGAGTTGGTTTTGCAATGGGGGTAGAGCGTTTAGTGCTACTGCTTGAAGAGCTGAAGCTTGTCCCTGAGTCGGTAAGCGAGCATGTCGATATTTTTATTGTGGCGGCAGGAGAAGGTACTTTACATAAAGCCTTTGAAGTTGCTGAGTTGCTTAGAAGTGAAACTTCCTTGAGAGTACTGCAGAATGCAGGCGGTGGTAGTTTCAAGAGTCAGATGAAAAAAGCTGATAAGTCTGGCGCACCTCTTGGTATCATTATTGGCGAACAGGAGCTGGAAAATGATACGTTGGTAGTCAAACGACTAAAAGGTGAGGGTGGGCAAAAGCTGGTTAGTTTTGCAGAGCTCTTAACAGAAGTGAATTCTGCATTTAGTTAAAGCTTGGGAGTTGCCGGGAATTTGGCTGTATTGCCAAAAAGTAAGCAACACTAGCTGTTTTTAATGCTGCGAACTCGACCGAGTCGGTTATAATGCAGCGCAATACAATGATAACGAAGGTGCCCAGTAAGGGTGCCAAGACAAAAACAAGGTAGACAGGAGCAAGACGTGGACAACCTTTCAACAGAAGATGAACAACTGGCGGCATTGAAAAAGTGGTGGAGCGATAACGGTAATTCACTATTGATGGGTATTGGTGCAGCGCTGGTTATTGTGTTTGGCTGGAAGGCTTACCAGAACAATGTGATTCAGGAAAAAACAGCAGCGTCTTTGCAGTATCAACAATTGGTAACAGTCGCTACGCAAAACGATTTTGATAGTGAAGACGAAGCGGAAACAGTCAGCTACTTGGCAGAGCAACTGAAAGATGAGTTTGAGGGCACTGAATACGCTTTGTATGCTGCGATGTTTATGGCAAAAGACCTGGTAGAAGACAAAAACTACGAAGGTGCAGCAGAGCAGCTAAATTGGGTTTTATCAAAAACAGAAGATGTTCGTCTTCAACATATTGTCACCGCTCGTTTAGCTCGTATTTTATCCGCGCAAGAAAAGCATGGCGATGCTTTGGCCTTACTTAAGCCAAGTGTAGAGTCGTTTAAAGCGAGCTACCTTGAAATAGAGGGTGACATTAAAAAGCGACAAGGTGATATCCCTGGCGCTATCGAGGCATACAAGAATGCTTTCGAACTTATTAAAGAAGAGCCTCAGGCGCAACCTTTGTTGGCGGTTAAGCTGTCAGACTTAGGTATCGATCCTAAGACCCTATAATCAATTTTGCCCCTTTTTGTCAGCCAGCATTGCCTAGGCTGAAAACTACAAAGGGGCGAGAATTTATCTTTCAAAGGCAGCTAAGCTCTGCCTTTTTTGTTTTTATATAGTGTTTGAAGTAATCATACAGAACGCTAAGTTGCATTAGGGATTTCATAGCATGGCGCTAGAGAAAATACATCGGTGGTGTAAAAAGGTCGCCTTTCTTGGCCTTTTGTCTTGTTTGCTAGCTGCTTGTAGTAGTTCGCCAGTAAATCAGCCTGCAGAGCTTGATATCGACTTCAAAGACCAAATTAACTTTAAACGTATATGGAAGAAGTCGGTAGGAGAAGGTGATCAAGAACTAAAGCTTCAGCTTTCACCTATCCTTAGAGATGATAAGATTTACTCAGTCGATACTGAAGGCTTACTTAGTGCTATAGATCGTTTATCCGGTAAGACTCTCTGGAGTCATGAGCTGGATGAGACTATTAGCAGCGGCTTAGCAGTTGACCGAGATAGCCTCTATGTTGTGACGTTTTCTGGTTATTTAGTGTCACTACAACTTGAAAATGGCCAAGAGAATTGGCGCTCTCCGCTAAGCAGTGAAGCAACGGCTCCGCCAGCAGTAAACGGAGAACTGGTGATCGTTCAAACTATTGATGGCAAAGTTGCTGCTTTCGGGGCACAAGATGGCAAGCAACGCTGGCGTCATGATAGTGTTGTGCCGATACTTTCCTTACGAGGTACTGCCAAACCTTTAGTATCGAGGAAGTATACGGTGACTAGCTTCGCCAATGGTGAGTTGCTCACATTGAGGAACGACATTGGTTTGCCTCTCTGGAAAGCAACACTTGCTCTACCAAAAGGGCGCACAGAGCTAGAGCGTTTGGTCGACTCGGATGGTCAGCCTTTGCTTGATGGTGATACCCTTTATGCAGCCGCTTACCAAGGTAAAATATTTGCTTTAAGTGCGCTCGATGGGCAGGAAATTTGGTCTAAAGAAATTTCATCTTTTAACAAGCTCGCGTTAGGCTTTGGCAAGCTCTTTGTTACCACGGATAAAGGTGAGATTATTGCGCTTGATAAGCAAAGTGGAAAGGAGTTGTGGCGAAATGAAGAGTTCTTATATCGTCGTTTAGGCTCACCAGTGGTCTTTGACCAGTTTGTGATGGCCGCTGATTTCGAGGGCTATATCCATGTGCTATCAGTGCTGGATGGAAAAGTACTTGCACGGAAATACCCTGACAGTGATGGTGTCATGGGTGAGATGATTGTAAAGGGCGACCGGCTATATGTTTATGCACGTTCTGGTGACATAGTATCGTATCAGTTGAATCCGAAGGTAAAGGACCTTAGACCCTTGGGTTCGAGGTTTAGAAATAGAAGACTTTTCGAAGAGTCGTCTAACGAATATAGAGATTAAAGGTAGATAGATGGTTCCTGTAATAGCGCTAGTAGGTCGTCCTAATGTAGGTAAATCTACCTTATTCAATCGTTTGACCAAAACAAAAGATGCAATTGTCGCAGACTACGCAGGCTTAACTCGGGATCGTAAGTACGGCTCTGGAGTGGCGTTGGATAAGAAGTTCATTACTATCGATACCGGTGGTATAAGTGGTGATGAAGTCGGGATCGATGCTGTCATGGCTGAGCAGTCCTTGTTGGCAATAGAAGAGGCTGATCTAATCTTCTTTGTTGTGGATGGCCGGGATGGATTGACCCCTATTGATGAAGAGATAGCTCGTCATATCCGACAAACGGGAAAGCCTTATACCCTGGTTGTTAATAAAATTGATGGCCTTAATGCTGATACTGTTGCCAATGATTTCTACTCGCTGGGTATGGAGAAGCTGCGCTTAACCGCAGCCTCTCATAACCGCGGTGTTAAATCGCTGATCGAAGATGCAATGGAGGACTTCCCGGAACAAATCGAGGAAGATGATGAAGCAAATGGTTGTAAAATTGGTATTATCGGACGACCAAATGTTGGTAAGTCTACCTTGGTTAATCGACTGCTTGGTGAAGACCGTGTTGTTGTTTATGATCAACCTGGTACCACGAGAGATAGCGTCTATATTCCTTACGAACGCCGAGAAAAGCCCTATACCTTGATCGATACGGCAGGTGTGCGCCGTAGGAAAAATGTTAAAGAGGCGGTAGAGAAATTCTCCATCATCAAGACCTTGCAAGCGATACAAGATGCCAACGTTGTTGTTGTCGTTATCGATGCCAGAGAAGGTGTCGTTGAGCAGGATCTTCACCTGATTGGCTTTGCTATGGATGCCGGGCGAGCGCTGGTATTGGCGGTCAATAAGTGGGATGGAATGACCCAAGATGACAAAAAGTCAGTAAAGAGAGAGTTGGATAGACGTTTAGTTTTCCTTGACTATGCACCTATTCATTTCATCTCAGCCAAACATGGAACCGGCGTGGGGGATTTATATAAGTCTATCGACCAGGGTTATAAATCTGCTTTCGATAAGTGGCCGACCAAACGTTTGACAGAGTTGCTTTCAGATTTAGTATCTGATCACCAACCACCAATTGTTCGTGGCCGACGGGTCAAGCTTCGTCATGCTCACCAGGGGGGATCAAATCCGCCTATCATCGTAGTGCATGGATCTAAGACTGATGACCTGCCAGATAGCTACAAACGTTATCTAGAGAAGAGCTTCAGGAAAGTACTTAAGATTAAAGGTACACCCATTCGTTTTGAATTTAAGTCGAGTGATAACCCTTTCGCTAGTCCGACTAACAAAATGAATGAGAAGCAGAGAGCTAAAAAAGCCCGTATTACCAAATCCAGAGAATTTGGTAACCGCCGTGGTAAAAACTCAACACGTAAGAGTAAAGGAAAGGGCAGTACTTCTCGTTAATTGATTTTAACGAGGGCTTGCCTAGGTGTTTAGCTTTCTATGACTGAACTGCATCCCCCTAAAGAAGATATTTGCCCCAGATGTGGCAAAGCAAACCTATGCTTGAATGTCATTAAAAAAGACCTTTCAACGGGGGCTATGATACCACCTAATACTGTTAGTATTCAGGAAGAGCCTTGTTGGTGCGCCTCCGTTAAATTGAACTCTAATCAACGGGCTGAAGCATCAAAATTTGGTAATGGTTTATGTTGTTTGTGCGCAAGCTGCATTGCTGAAATTCAAGCGATATAGCTGCCCTATTACCACTTTAAAAAAAGAAAAAGCCTATTTCCCCCTGTATGTGATCTCGTAAATATTTGTTACTTTCCCTTCACAGAGCCTTTTAAGTCGCTTTATACTCGAACCGTAGTGTGCAAAAAATAAACAGTTTTTGCATCACACCAAAATTTATATTTGCGCGTTCCCTCTATCGACGCGAGGTTACCACCTCTTACGACTTGTTTGAGTAGTCGTGGTCATAAGCCAGTATATATTCAAACAATCGTAAGTTATTCTGAGAGGATAGCATCATGTTTGAATTACTGGATCAACACCAGGTCAATGAGCTGCACGTCAGATATGACGTTAGTAGTGGTCTCAAGGCATTTATTGCCATTCACAATACCGTTCTTGGCCCAGCACTAGGTGGCTGCCGTTTTATTAAATACCCAAGTGAATCACACGCCCTTCAAGATGCGCTGAACTTAGCTAAAGGCATGAGCTACAAAGCTGCCTTGGCAGAGCTTCCTCAAGGCGGTGGCAAGTCGGTCATCATGGTTCCTGATCGTCACTTTGATCGAAGGTCATTATTTAGTGAGTTCGGGCGCTTTGTTGAATCCTTAAACGGTCGGTATATTACTGCGATTGACTCCGGCACCAGTGCGAGAGAAATGGATATTATTCAGACTGTGACATCTCATGTTACCAGTACGAGTGATGCTGGTAACCCGTCAAGTTATACCGCTGCTGGTGTATTTGAAGGAATAAAGGCAAGCGTCAATTTCAAGTTAGGAACAGAAAGCTTAAAAGGTCTACGTATTGCTATTCAGGGAATTGGCAATGTTGGTTACGAACTTGGTTTGCTGCTCGCAGAATCTGGTGCAGAGATTGTTGTGGCTGATATTAATAGAGAAAGGGTTGAGTCCGCCTTAAGAGAGTTTGCAAGTCACGCAGTCAGTCCTGAGCAGATTGTTCAGGAGCCATGCGTTGTCTTTGCCCCCTGCGGTTTAAGTAATGTCATCAATGAGTCTTCCCTTGAACGTTTGAGCTGCCGAATAATTGCCGGGTCAGCAAACGTTCAATTAGCGAAACCTGAGCTTGGGCAGCGCCTGCATGAAAAGGGAATATTGTACGCTCCCGATTACGTGATTAACTCTGGAGGTTTGATTTATGCCTCGCTAACCCACAGTGAGTCTTTGCGTTCGGACTTTGAGCTGGTTTCAAGAAATGAAGTTTTACAGGCCAGAATACATGAAAAAATATTGCAGATAGGTCGAACCTTAGAAGAGGTTTATCAAGGCTCAAGCTCAAAAGGCAGGGCAACAAGTGTTGTTGCCGACCAGCTAGCCGAAGAAAAATTGACTCGTCTTCAAGACTTTGCAGCATAGAGGAGGCGGTATGAAATCTTATACTTTTGAAGAAAACCTTAGGTTTGATGTAAGTTTTTCGAAATTTCTTGGCGATGACGGGCAGCTTAAGCAGTCTTTACCGGATTCTCTACTGCTCAAAGAAGAAATGCTAAAAGCTTATGAAACGATGGTTTTGATCAGAGCTTTTGACCATAAGGCTATCGCTTTACAACGAACTGGCAAGCTTGGAACTTACCCTTCAGTTCTAGGCCAGGAAGCAATTGGTACGGCCATTGGTATGGCGCTCAGCCCAGATGATATTTTTGCGCCTTATTACCGCGACTTCGCTACCCAATATTTGCGAGGGGTGTCTTTAAAAGAGATGTTGATGTATTGGGGAGGCTTGGAACGTGGTAGTGATTATAAATCATGCCCAAATGATTTCCCTGTTTGTGTGCCAATAGCGACACAATATGGCCACGCTGCCGGTGCAGCTGTTGCTCTGAAAACCAAAGGCATACATCAAGCATCTCTTGTTACGTGTGGTGAGGGCGCGACCTCGAAAGGCGACTTTCTCGAAACACTAAATCTGGCAGGGGCGTGGCAACTACCCTTGGTAATGGTTGTAAATAACAATCAATGGGCTATTTCGACCCCCCGCGATATTCAGTGCGGCGCGCAAACGATTGCCCAAAAAGCGATTGGCGCCGGGATTGAGGGACTGGTTGTTGATGGTAACGACTATTTTGCCGTGCGTCATGCAGTCAATATAGCACTGGAGAAAGCCTACGCAGGTAAAGGTGCAACGCTTATTGAAGCGGTGAGTTATCGCTTAGGGGATCATACTACCGCCGATGATGCTTCACGTTATCGCAGTGATTCTGAGCTGAAGTCAGCCTGGGACAAGGAGCCTATTTCAAGACTAAAAACTTTTTTACTGTCTAAAGGATACTGGTCGGAATCCAAGGAGAAAGAACTTCTCATACGAATTAAGAAGAAAATTAGTGAGGCTGTTGAAGCCTATCTTATAGAGGAGGATGACGTACCTGAGGCGATGTTTGATTATCTCTTCGAAACACTACCTGAGCCACTGCTTGACCAATACGCGCAGGTCAAATTGCTTGGTATGAAAAACACTAAAAAAATAAGCCCGCAATGTGAAGGGACAAGGTTTGAAAATACCGACGCTCAGGATAAGTTGAAGCCAGTTGATATGGAGGGGCATAGCCATGAATGATATGAATCTTACTAAAGCAATAGATGACTGTGCTCCTGAAAGTGTTGGCGCATCGAAGGTCTGTATTATTGAGGCCGTTAATATGGCATTGCATCGCGCAATGGCAGAAAGTGAAGAAGTGGTTGTGCTTGGCGAAGATGTTGCTGTTAATGGCGGTGTTTTTCGCGCAACGGAGGGCTTGCGAGAAGCATATGGTGTGCGTCGGGTTATGGATACACCACTAGCTGAAACGATGATTGCAGGCATGACTATAGGAATGGCAGCTCAAGGCCTGCGTCCGGTTGCAGAAATACAGTTTATGGGCTTCATTTATGCTTCAATGGAGCACTTGGTTAGCCATGCTTCACGTATGCGTAATCGCACACGTGGGCGCCTTTCTTGCCCCATGGTTATTCGCGCCCCCTATGGCGGGGGAATTCATGCACCCGAACATCATAGTGAAAGTACCGAGGCAATGTTTGCGCATATTCCGGGTATTCGGGTTATACAGCCTAGCTCTCCAAAAAGGGCTTATGGACTGCTTTTGTCAGCGATTCGTTCCAATGACCCTGTTATATTTTTGGAGCCAAAGCGCATTTATCGTTTATTTCATAGTGAGGTAAAGGATGATGGCGAAGGCTTGCCATTGGATAAGTCCTTTCTATTGCGTCAAGGAAGGGATATGACTTTAGTTTCATGGGGTGCGAGTATAAATGAAACTATGCAAGCGGCAAGTTTATTGGCTAGGGATGGGATTGAGTGTGAGGTGATAGACGTTGCCAGTATTTCTCCTATAGACCACGACACTATTATCCAGTCGGTTCAAAAAACTGGTCGCTGCATAGTTATTCATGAGGCGCCAAGAAGCTGTGGGCTGGGTGCGGAGATTGCAGCAACGGTTTCTGAAAGAGCCTTCCCTTACTTAAGGGAACCCGTGGCGAGGATCACTGGTTATGACACGGTAATGCCATATTTTCGTAACGAATCAAGCTACCTGCCTGGCGTAGAGCAAATAACTGAATTGGCAGCGGTGATGTGCAGGGCCGTAACACCGGTTGACGCAGACGGAAACAAGGAGGCTTAGCTATGAGCAAATTTTATCTACCTGATCTCGGTGAAGGCCTCCAGGGTGCAGAAATTATTGAGTGGAAGATTAAGCCTGGCGATATGGTCTTGGTTGATCAGTTGATTTTAGTTGTCGAAACGGCAAAAGCAATTGTGGAAATTCCATCTCCTGTGGAAGCTAGAATCGGGAAAATTCACTGTAAAGCGGGCGACATGGTTGATGTGGGTTCAGTGTTATTAGAATACACTGAGAAGGAAAATGCTGAGTCCCCGATAGGTAAAGATACTTCGATATCGGAGTATCTAGGCGTCTCTCAAAATGTGCAAAAGAGCGTATCGGTCGTTGGAAGTTTGCAAACTGCAGAAGGTGAAAAGGATGTCGATCAATATGAGGATATGATTGTTGATCATGCCAGCCCGCCTGACAGTGCGCTTTTAAAGCAGAAACAGACTTTAAATGCTCCGCCTTCTGTCAGGGTCTTTGCAGAAAAAATAGGCCTGACAGAACAGCTCAGTGAAAAGTCTTATGGGATGCTTACAGAGAAAGGAATTCTGGAAGCTCATTACAAGAAGAATGAGCTGAAAGGAAGTTCTCCTGGGAGATGTAGTGATTCAATCACTAAATTAACAGGTGCCAGGAAAGTCATGGCGCAAACGATGAGTAAATCTCATGAACAAATTCCAGCCGTAACGCTGTTCGATGATGCCAATATTTGTACTTGGAAGAAAAGTGAGGACATCACGCTCCGATGTATTAAAGCACTTGTCTTTGCGTGTATGAAGGAGCCAATACTCAATGCCTGGTTTGA
>NZ_LWGE01000172.1:0-740 GCF_001635315.1 Oleiphilus sp. HI0123 | reverse complement strand
CAGATTAGCGGCATCGCAAGCATTGATATTAAGGCGGACGAACAAGGGTTAATCGATTTGGCGGCATCCCTGGCTTTACCGTATCTCACATGGGACAAAGATCAGTTGGCGACGGTTGAGTCTCAGCTGAGCGTAAAGTCAGATTATATATTCGACACAGTTGGCGTGTATGGGGTCGCTGAATCGGCGGCATTGTATTCGGCACAAAAGACGACGTCTGCGCCAGCGGAGTTGGTTTTATCGAAACAAAAGACAAAGAAAGCCACGTGCGCGATTGCACGGAGCTTTACTAAGACAGCGTCAGATAAGTAATAGTGCTTAGGTCGTATTGGAAAAATAGTTCATTTGAATTAAGAGCAGGAAACAAAATTAGCATGAGTCAGTTATTTGTAGTGGGCACCGGTCCTGGTGATAGATCTCTTGTGGCGCCGAAAGCGCTTAGCGCCATTGGAGCCAGTTCAGATTTGGTCGCGTACGGTTTGTATCTCGACTTGTTAGGTGATGTGTGTGATGGAAAAACACATCACGAGTTACCTTTGGGGGAAGAGATCGGGCGAGCTAAACTCGCCTTAGATCTCGCGGCTAGCGGTAAAACAACCGCCTTGGTTTCGAGTGGCGACATCGGCATTTATGCGATGGCAACGTTGGTGTTTGAATTGTTGGATCAACAACTCTTAAAGCAAGCGCAAGGCGAGGCCTTAGATCATCCAGAATGGCTAGATGTTGAGATAGACGTTGTC
>NZ_LWGE01000171.1:0-1902 GCF_001635315.1 Oleiphilus sp. HI0123 | reverse complement strand
AAAGTGTTTTGAATTAATAGAGAAGGCCGCTTTTAACGAAGAGTATTCCTTCTCAATTGCATTTGGGTGAAGCCGAAGGCCAATGTCACTAAACTGCTTAATGCGGTTTCGTTTTAAGTAATAATCCAAGATATCTATATCATATACGTAGAAATTACCTCTACCTAGTTTCAGTGCCTGAATTGCTTTATCAATAGGCAACTTGCCCATTTTCTGAATGCTTACTTGAGGAGCACCTTTGGCATATTCAGCGGAGCTACCTCCTAAAGGGACAAGCAAAGTACCTTTCGCCTTCTTAAAGTCTTTTATTTCGAAGTCTGTAATGTCTGAGACTAAGGCTTGTTTCGATAGAAAGCCATTGTCCAGCCAATATAAAAACTGTGATCTTTTTTCTGAAAAACCAGACGAGGGATAGAAATCGATATCACCTNCTTTAAGGTGATGATAAACACGTTTTTTAGGTAACCTTACGATTTCAAGTGAGAGTCCTATCATCTCTGCTGCTTTAGAGAAAAGTTCTCGGTATGCACCGCTATTATCATTTTTGTTGCCGATATAGGGCGGTTTGCTGCCTTCTTTATAGCCAAGAATGATAGTAGATTTATTGTCGGGAGAGGTAAGCGAAGTTTTTTCTTGTGAATAGCTAAGAGAGGCTTGTAAAGAAAGAAGAAAGCTTAGAATGAATACCCATCTTGTTGGATGTTTCATTTGTGCCTCCTTTTAGTTAGCTGCTTTGAAGCTGAAACAATGCGAGTAGCTCACTACTCGCATTATAGGCTTATCTATACAGCGTCACTACCGGTTTCGCCAGTACGGATTCGAATCACTTGCTCAAGTGATGAAACAAATATCTTTCCGTCGCCGATCTTTCCAGTATTGGCTGCATTTGTCATCGCTTCGATAACTTTATCTAGCATATCTTCACTGATCGCTACTTCTAGTTTAACTTTTGGTAGAAAGTCTACAACGTACTCAGCGCCACGATACAACTCTGTATGACCTTTCTGGCGACCAAATCCTTTAACTTCAGTAACTGTTATACCCTGAACACCGATTTCTGATAGTGCTTCACGTACATCATCAAGTTTAAAAGGTTTGATTATCGCAGTAACAAGCTTCATTCTATTCTCCGTTATCTTAAAAAGACTCGTAATTGTTCTGTTACGAGTAGTTATATCTCACTATAGTTGTTTATTCATTGATGCCAAGCAACTCAACATCAAAAATTAGTACCGAGCCAGCCGGGATGGCGCCAGCAGCTCTATTTCCGTAGCCAAGTTCGCTCGGAATAAATAATCGGGTCTTCTCGCCAACCACCATAAGTTGCAGACCTTCAGTCCAGCCTTTGATAACTTGATTCAAGCCAAAAGAGATAGGTTGTCCGCGAGCTACGGAACTATCAAAGACAGTGCCATCAGTTAAGGTGCCATGATAATGAACTTTAACTTTATCGTTTGCAGTAGGGTGGGCTTCTCCCGTACCGGCTTGAAGTACCTTATATTGAAGACCCGACTCGGTTGTGACAACGCCTTCTTTGGTCATGTTTTGGGCAAGAAACTCACTGCCTAATTGTTGATTCTCAACGGCTAGCTTTTTGTTTTGATTAGTGCGGTGGACGATGAATGCTGCAAGTGCAACAACAAGTATGACAACAATGATTTTTAACACGGGTGATTTGCCTTTTATTAAATCGGTATTGGAATGAAATAGATTCTAAATGATTCCCTGATCAAGTGCACATGCCATTGCGCCACCTAATTCCGAGCAATGGCTCTCAAACTCTTTTTGGTAAGCGCCTTTTAGTAAAAGGGGCTCCTGTACCCATCGCCACTTAAGGCCAGTGGTAATGGTTTCGAGAGCACGAATTGTACCTGTGCCATCATGACCGGNTCTAATATACGC
>NZ_LWGE01000170.1:0-657 GCF_001635315.1 Oleiphilus sp. HI0123 | reverse complement strand
CCAGGCTTTTGATTAAAGTCGACTTACCGGCACCGTTTGGCCCTAGAAGGCCTACTCGTGTACCCGGTAAGATGCTGGTAGTAAAATCTTCGAGCACTGCTTTCTGCTCATAGCCCAAGTCTGCTTTTTGAATGCTTAGTAATGGGCTAGATATTTTGTCGCTCTCAGGAAAGCTAAAGTTAAACGGTGAATCAATATGAGCCGGGGCAATAAGCTCCATTCTAGCAAGTTCTTTAACACGACTCTGAGCCTGTTTTGCCTTGGTCGCTTTCGCTTTAAAGCGATTTACAAAAGACTGAATTTCGCTAATACGCTGCTGCTGCTTTTCATACTGAGATTGCTGCTGAGCAAGCTTTTGAGCACGCTGCGTCTCGAACTCACTATAAGTTCCTGTATATTGATTCAGCTGCTTGTGTTCGAAGTGAAGAATATGTGTCGACACGGCATCAATGAAGTCACGGTCATGAGAAATGAATAACACCGTACCTTCGTAACGTTTCAGCCATTGCTCCAGCCAGAGCATCGCATCTAGATCCAAGTGGTTCGTCGGCTCATCCAGCAACAATAGGTCAGAAGGGCACATCAGTGCTTGCGCCAAATTCAAACGAATTCGCCAACCACCAGAGAAGTCATTAACCGGGCGCTGCATGTCTTTCT
>NZ_LWGE01000169.1:0-540 GCF_001635315.1 Oleiphilus sp. HI0123 | reverse complement strand
GATGGTGTTTGGCTAGGCGGTTTACCCGAGGTGCTTGAGCTTATTACCGTCGGGCAAGGTTTTGTTTCGGTTGGTGAAAAGGTCAGCCCTGTTCGAGTTTCGGCAGAAGATAAGGCGTCAGGAGTAGATTCTTAATGAAAGAGTACTTTGGTACGGCACCAAAAACGCCAATCGACTGGGCGATAGAGCGTCGCCGTGCTGTGCTGTTGGTCTTGGTATTTTTACTAATATCCGGGATTTTTGCTTATCAGAGTATCCCAAAAGAGTCTGAGCCGGATATTGCCATTCCTATTGTTTACGTATCGATGTCGCATGAGGGTATTTCACCTGAAGATGCCGAGCGCCTACTTATTCGGCCAATGGAGAAAGAGCTTAAGTCGATAGAGGGTGTCAAAGAGATGAGCTCCGTTGCCTCCGAAGGGCATGCATCGGTGACGCTTGAATTTGATGCCGGTTTTGACAGTGATACGGCCTTGGATGACGTCCGTGAAAAGGTTGACCGTGCCAAATCAAAGCTACCTGCGAGTAGTGATGAACCTG
>NZ_LWGE01000168.1:0-434 GCF_001635315.1 Oleiphilus sp. HI0123 | reverse complement strand
AAAAATTGACTCATCGTACCTACTCCTAATAAAGGGCAATTCCAATTGAATATCTATCAGCTATTTAGGGTTCTGGCCTGCTACAGCTGTACTATTTAGAGCCACCCATACAGTTTGGGGACTCTGGTGATTTCTCACCCATGATACTCGACCATTCTTGCGGAACATATAAATGTAGTGCCAAAGCATGTAGGCCTTGCTCCATTAAGCCACCAAGCAAGGCATAGACACTTTGATGACGAGCAACTTTAGACTTTCCCTCAAAATCCTCAGTAACCAAAGTCACCTTAAAGTGAGTCTCAGAGTTAGGAGGCACGCTATGCATATGGCTCTCATTTAATACCTCTATAAACTCAAGTTCAAAATTGTTACTCAACAAGTCCTGAATCTCTTTTTGACGCGACATCTTAGTACAACCATTTCATCTATGTAAT
>NZ_LWGE01000167.1:0-318 GCF_001635315.1 Oleiphilus sp. HI0123 | reverse complement strand
ATTTTGTCCCTCCGAATGCTGGTGTTGGTCCGCGTCCCGCGCGATCTCACGCTCGGGCACGAGGTTGTCGATGTGCGTGGTGATCGCGATCTCGGGCTGATCGTCCCACCGGACGAACGCGATATCGGTCCAGTCAGGGGCCACGCCGATCAGAACACCGCGCTTGAATGCGGCCTCGCCAACCACGAAGCCGCCACGCGCATGGCCGGGGAAGTGCGCCATCGGCTGAGAAGCTAAGTAGCGGGCCGAGTAGGCGACCCGCTCGTGGATGGCGGGGCGGCTCATGCCGCCCTCTGGTATCCGCGCTCCTCGCAGTTC
>NZ_LWGE01000166.1:0-356 GCF_001635315.1 Oleiphilus sp. HI0123 | reverse complement strand
GGCTGCGGCTGTCGAGCCACAGGCGAATGTCGGGGGCGGGCAAGTTTTCTTTGTCGAGCCAGTCGGTGAGCAGTTGCACCCACGCGCCGGTGACACGCATTGCGGTTGCCATTGGGCCCCCTCGAAATCCATTGTGGCGTATATTGTCAAAAAATAGGCGTATTTCGTCAATTGCTGATTAAAAAATAGGCGTAAAGTGAGTGTATTGCGTAATCGCGCTAACAACACTACCGACATAACAACGAGGCGATGCATGAATATCTCCCAGTGGTTTGACGAACTTTGGCTCACTAGCGGTTTGCCGCAACTGCTCGCTCTTGCGCCCGACTGGCTGGCACTGGATACGCGCCAACTTA
>NZ_LWGE01000165.1:0-566 GCF_001635315.1 Oleiphilus sp. HI0123 | reverse complement strand
GCTCGTATTATTGATATGATGTTTGAGAAGGGAGAGATTGAAGGCTTTAAGGCCGAGGATCTTAAAACCTTCGTTAAATCACGCATCAATCTATGCCTGGGTCACTTACGCATTGCGCCTATTTTTACCATCAAAGATAACCCTATTTCTGAATGGTTCTACGATAACATCAACGCCCTGAAATTCCATGACTTCTTTACTGGAACAGGTTCCGAATACAACCGTGACTGGTCACGTGAACGACTACGCTGGAGAAAAAACTAATGGCAAATATCTACGAAAAACTAGGATTAGAACGCAAGAAAGGACAAGCAGAAGGTACAGTACCTGAGTGGCTCACTACTGCGGCTTTCCAACTTCTAAAACAGAAGTACCTAGAAGGACAGGAAACGGTATATGACCGTTATCGTACTATTGCCAATACCGCGGCTTCAAGACTACCATCTTACCTTAACAAAGAGGTTTGGGCAGAGAAGTTCTTCCAACTGTTCTGGAAAGGTTGGCTGGCAGCCTCTACTCCAGTTATGGCAAACATGGGTACTACCAAAGGCCTGCCAGTAAGCTGT
>NZ_LWGE01000164.1:0-391 GCF_001635315.1 Oleiphilus sp. HI0123 | reverse complement strand
TGCTCCACGATGTCTGAGTGGCTCGGCATACTTCCCGCAGCAACTTTTTGGCATCCCCGGCATAGGTAAACCCACGCGGGAACTTGATGCCCGGCATCAGGTCGCAGATGTAGCCAATCTTTACCCCGAGATCGCGAAAGCCTTTGAACGCTAGTTCAGCGCGGTCCTTCATCGTGTGGCCGGCATTCAGCGCCCCAACCGCCACGGCGTAATTGCGCGGCATGCTTTTGTCCGTCACCAGCAGATCAAGAACTCGATCCGTCACGCTCTCACGCAGGTCCCTTGCCTGCCGTATCTCCCCGTCGAACAACAGGAATTCGCCGCCATCCACATAGCCGGCCGACAGTTTGCAGCGCCTATTCTCGTAAAAAGCCGGCTGTGACGTTGCCGT
>NZ_LWGE01000163.1:0-4363 GCF_001635315.1 Oleiphilus sp. HI0123 | reverse complement strand
AGGAGTTAGCTAAACTAAAAGCTAACTACGAAGAAACTCAAACTCAACTGGCCAACTTGAAAAAGAAGCACCAGAGTCTTAGCAAAGAACATACTCAAACCACTTCAGAGCTTAATGCTAATAGCAAAGAGCTAAAGAACATTAAGTCTATTTCGGCCAATGCCCTTAATCTAGATAAGCGAAATCGTGAGCTTAGAGAAAGTAATGAGCAGCTTAGAAACGAATTAGAACTGATCCAAACCGAGAATCTTAGATTAAAAGATAAGTCAGATTCTAACATGATGTTAATCGGGGGTGGCCTGGTAACACTTGGTGTAATTCTAACTTTATTAATTCCTATCATTAAACCTTCTAAGAAAAATGATAGCTGGGCGTAAAAAAGCTTATTTTTTAGGCTGCTTTAAAAACAAACACTTAGTCTATTATTTGCCCATTTCGTTCTAAAAATGAGCAACACACCATAGAAAAACTTTTGCCCCAGCGGTATCATCAAGCTTGATGCGCTGGGGTGAATTTCATCCGCATCAACTTATTACTAGAATCTTACCAATTGCTAATAGTCGAATATCTTGTGGTTTTGCTCTTTGACAGCAACCATATTTAGACATATAAATGAAGGTGAGACATTTATCCATAAGAGGTGTTGAATAGATGAATAACCTGTATAGCCGTACCTGGGATGAAAAACGCGATTTCATCAGAATGAGAGTCGATACTGAAATCACTCTAGCCGTTGATAACTCGGACATCAAAGTAAATGGTTATTGCCGTGACCTTAGTGGCGCAGGCATGTTAATAGAAGTAGAAGAAGAACTAACAGCAGGAGCAACTTGCCGGACATCGCTTCCTTCAAGCAACGATGCGTTTCCCGCTCTGGATGCAACCGTAAAAGTACTACGCTGCACACAGGTCGACGAAAATACTTTTCAAGTAGGCGCAGAAATTGTAGAAATCGCGAGTTAGGCGAAGCAATTTCATAAGCACATAAAAAAGCCCGTGAGCGTTTTTCTCACGGGCTTTTTTATGTGTTCGCTAAAGTCTCTACTAGGCTGGCATTTCCAACTTTTCAGGCGAAACAATAACACCATTATTATCGGCATAAACGTAGTGACCTGGTGTAAAGGTTACGCCACCAAAGGTGACCGGAACATTCAGATCACCAATACCACGCTTTTCAGTTTTACGCGGATTAGTGTTCATTGCCTGAACACCTAGCTGCGTCTGCCCGATCACATCAACATCACGAATGCAGCCGTAAATAACCAAACCAGACCAGCCGTTCGCAGCTGCTTTCTCAGCCAACATATCACCTAACAAGGCATTACGCATTGAACCACCGCCATCAACAACCATCACTCGCCCTTCGCCAGGTAAACCCACCTGTTCTTTGACGATAGAGTTATCTTCAAAACACTTTACCGTAACAATTTCGCCACCAAAGGCATCGATTGCACCGTAATTGTTCATCATCGGTTCCAAGACCTGAACTAAATCCGGGTACTCGTCGCACAAGTCTGGCGTAATGATTTTTGTATTGCTCAATGTTTTTCTCCTCGTTTCAATACATTAGATACACGGAGATTAACCGATTGCAGCTATATTCGTCCATCGCAAAAGACAATTATTCCTCGCCAAGCAGCCGCTCGATATTCAAGTCAACAACACTCTCCCCCAAGCTTACATTCAAACTTCCATCCTGAATCATCACAACGAGCTCCATCGTTCTTTCGACATGCGCAAGCAGTGGCTCGATATCAGCCATCTCTGCACGCAAGACAGACAAATTAGCTATACGCTTCAAATCCTTTGCTAACCCGTCGAACCAGGGGGCAACCTTTTGTCCGCCATAAGCCAATACAACAACTTTATCTGAGCGACCTGAAGCTTTACGGATACGTTTTAAATCAGGTAAGCCCAAGTCGATCCACAACTCTATTTCGTCGGATAAAGACTTGAGCCAGATATCCGGCTCATCATCAGTCGATAAACCCTTGGTAAAACTTAGCGCTTCATCTGCATACAATGAAAAAGCAAGCAAACGAAGCAACATACGTTCAATGGTTTCAGATGGGTGAAGTGCAACATTAAGCGAGTAGCTTTGGTAATGATCTCGATCAAAGTCACTTAGTTGCAAAGTAACTTTATAGATCGTGGACTTCAGCGCCATGGTATCCCCAAGATTCGTTAATAAATAAATGGGCATACTACACAGATATGAAATATTCCGCACAAATTAAATTGCTACAATCTCCACTACCAAAAAATTCGGCCACCTAAATTAGATGATCATACTTATGCGACTGACAATTCTAGACATAATAGAACAAAAAGCGTACAACTGTACCTCGAACTTAGTAGGAGGTCACTATGTCTAAAGGGATGAACAGCGAAAGCCCTATAGCAGAATCGCAAACAATCGCTCAGAAAGCTATTGGCTTCTTAAGCCGCCAACTTACCAATACCGGTAGCTTTGGTGTCTTTTTAGAGCCCATTATTCAGGTTTTTCGCCCAAATTGGCGTCACGGAAGAACTAGTGCTCAAGTACTCTTCATAAGAAATGAAACAGATGACATCTACACGCTGACTTTAAGGCCAGAAAAAAAATGGACTGGTTTTAATGCCGGACAATATGTACAGCTAAGCGTTGAAAAAGATGGCGCAATGCTAACACGTACCTTTAGCCTTTCCTGCTCGCCTAAACACTTTCTTCGCACAGGTGAAATCACCTTAACCATACGCGCAAATGAAGAAGGTGCTGTAACGCCATGGCTCAACCAAGCTTTGAAAAGTGGTGACACTGTTTACTTATCCGAAGCCCAAGGTGATTTCCAACTAAGCAACTCAGTAAAAGACAAAGTATTTATTGCAGGCGGAAGCGGACTAACCCCCATATTTTCAATGCTGAACGAATACCAGAGCAACGCTTGGTATAAGCAGGCTCAGTTGCTCTTTTATGTAAATAATAGCCAATCCCTATTCTTTTCCGAGCAACTTTCTCACCTTGAAGCGAAGGGTTTGCAGGTAACAACTATCTATAGTGACCACCAAGGTAGAATAGATCAGCAGCAGCTGGAAATGTTTGTAGAAGACATCAGCGAAAAAGAATTTTACGTATGTGGGCCTGGGAAAATGATTGAAATTACCCAATCGCTTCTAACGTCCAATACGGTTCCTGAAGCAGATATCCACTTTGAATACTTCGGCCAACAGCCTTTATCTCTTGAGGGAATGAATGCAGACGATGCCGATGAACTGATTCAAGTCGATTACCTGGACTCTCGAAAGCAAGTCACCTTTGACCCTCAGCAGTTTATCGAGTCTGACAAAGCTACCCTGCTGGAAATCTCAGAGAACCAAGGTTTAAAACCCGTTGCGGGTTGTCGAATGGGCGTGTGTCACCAGTGTATTTGTAAAAAGAAGACCGGGCGAGTCTTCAATACGCGAACCCAACAATATTCGGATACCGGAGAAGAAGAAATACAGCTTTGTGTTTCGGTGCCGGTTGGCAAAGTAGAACTTGAACTTTAAGAGATTAATCAGGAAGACATTATGAATCCGAACAATACTCAGAAGCCATCCCGAGAAATCTTAGACGGCTTTGCAGAAGAGCTGGACAAAGTTCGCGCAGACACCCTTAAGAAAGTGGGCGCAAGTGATGCAAAATACATTCGACGTTTAATCGCAATTCAACGCGGCAGTGAAATTGCTGGCCGAATCCTAATGGTAATGGGCTTTGTAAGCCCCCTATTATGGGTGTTGGCAGTTTTACTGTTGGCCTTAGCAAAGATTCTGGACAATATGGAAATTGGCCACAATGTACTGCACGGGCAATATGACTGGATGAATGACCCTAACATTAACTCCAGAAAATTCGAGTGGGATATTGCGGGAGACTCGGGCTCTTGGAAGCGCTATCACAACCACGAGCATCACACTTATACAAATGTTATCGGCAAAGACCGTGACTTTGGCTATGGCATATTCCGTCTTAGCGATGACCTGCCTTGGCGGCCAAAAAACCGCTGGCAGATATTCAGCTACCTAGGGCTTAGCACCTTCTTTGAAGCAGGGATTGCTTACCACGAAGTCGCTGCAGAAAGAATCTTTATGGGCAAGCGCCGCGAAACAAGTTCCCTGCCAATTAGCCGCAAGCAATTAAAGAAAGATTTCTTTAGCAAAATCGGCCGTCAAACCTTCAAGGATTACATATTCTTTCCTTTACTATGCTGGCCTGTGGCCGGGCAAGTATTACTCGGTAACTTAATTGCCAATATCCTTAGAAACCTTTGGACCTCTACCATTATCTTTTGCGGTCACTTTACCGAAGACGCTCATACCTTTACTGAAGAAGAAATTCAGGGAG
>NZ_LWGE01000162.1:0-650 GCF_001635315.1 Oleiphilus sp. HI0123 | reverse complement strand
GTATTTTTGCCGTTTAAAACAGCTTTTTTACCAAACCGCCAACGTCTGCTTTAAGCCTAAAGTGGACCTTAATAGACTGCCTTTAATAAGCTTGCTAGAAACTGAGAACATTTAGATACATACTTTTTTAATCTCCATCACTCAATACAAATTCTCTACTTTTATTAGTCACTATAACGCTAGTAACAAAAACTAAAGCCAGAAAGAAGAAAAAAACTCCATTTAAATAATCATTTTCGGAAACTATAGTTTTCGCGACAGCTAGACCTAACATAAGTAGCGGAGCACACACGATGAAATACTTAAATGCACTATATTTACACCTTTCAATAAATAATTTATTAGTCTTGACCAAAAGGAAGATGAATAAGAGATACAGGACACTGAACCCTACACCAAATTTCAAAGTGATAATTGCCGGTCCATAAATAGCGCATATAACCAAAAACTTGACCCGAGATTCCCCCGATAGATTATTACTCATAGGTTTCGCCTCCATCATTAATTAGTCTTTTCCGGTATAGATAACGTGTTAGTAAAGTCTATCGCATCATTAGCATAACCGGCCGTATCTACTGTTCCCTGGAACCCTTTACCACCATAGAAAAATGCATCATCCAGGAATTTGGCTATAGGAGCTGCGGGCAACA
>NZ_LWGE01000161.1:0-773 GCF_001635315.1 Oleiphilus sp. HI0123 | reverse complement strand
GCTCTGGAATATAAGAATCTAGCGACTCAACCAACTTCTTAACAGCAGTTGTACCTAGCTCGTTATCATCTTCGCCGTTCAATGCCATCAAAGCAGAACCTGCGATAATTGGCGTATCATCACCTGGGAACTCATAAGTGTCTAGCAACTCACGAATTTCCATTTCAACCAATTCAAGCATCTCGTTGTATTCTTCTGAACCTGCACCACCACAGTCTTCAGCCAACAAGTCAGCCTTGTTCAAGAATACTACAATGTAAGGTACACCTACCTGACGAGACAAAAGGATGTGCTCACGAGTCTGAGGCATAGGACCATCAGTCGCACCACAAACCAAGATAGCACCATCCATCTGAGCAGCACCTGTGATCATGTTCTTAACATAATCGGCGTGCCCTGGGCAGTCAACGTGAGCGTAGTGACGATCAGTTGAATCATACTCAACGTGAGACGTCGCGATAGTGATACCACGTTCTCTTTCTTCTGGTGCGTTATCGATGTTTGCGAAGTCAACCTTCTCACCACCGAATACTTCTGCACATACACGCGTTAACGCTGCAGTCAAAGTTGTTTTACCGTGATCAACGTGACCAATAGTACCTACGTTGACGTGTGGTTTATTACGTTCAAATTTTTCTTTTGCCATCCGAACATCTCCTCAAAAAATATAGCTCGATTGCGGACACTGCGTCTCGGCCAGCTAGAACCAGCATTGACCACACACAACTTAAATTCAATAAAACCAAGCAATAACACTCATGGAGCTCATAACC
>NZ_LWGE01000160.1:0-269 GCF_001635315.1 Oleiphilus sp. HI0123 | reverse complement strand
ATGCGAAGGAATGCCTAAACTCAGTGAATAGTGTCAGCTTTATTTACACTAAATTATAGGCCTTCCTGAGAGAATTTGTACTATGTTTTCACGATTAATTTAAGTTTTTATAGGTATTACCCTTCAGACAAAAGCTTTACGTACCCAGGTGATATATCTTGATCAATATAAGCCATACCCAGCTTATTTAGATATTCATTACGATCAGCTTTCATTAGGTTTATATCTAACGCGCCCGCCTCATTATCTTGATAAAGTGCAGCCAAAAA
>NZ_LWGE01000159.1:0-385 GCF_001635315.1 Oleiphilus sp. HI0123 | reverse complement strand
CTGCACGAGGATAGCGTGAGCTGACATTCATGGCACGATGCTCGTCGTCATGCTGTCGGGCGCGCAGGTTGCGCGCTCGTCATAGGCCAAGGGCACATCGGCCTGCAGTGGCACGTTGCCATTGCGAGCGATGGCGAGCGAGATGATCTCGTAGCCCATGCCCTCGACCGTTCCGTTGAGCTTTGCGGGCACATAGGCTTGATCGCGGTAGACGCTGTTGCCGATGCCGAGTGCGTTAGTCCAGTCCGAGAGAGCCGTCCGCACGTCCAGATCCGTCTTAGCCGTGTAGGAGGCCAATTTGCGGATCTGGAGGGCATACGAGATCGGCACCTCGACCGAGCGCGAGAAGGCGATGTTGCGCACGATGCCGGCGGCGTCCGTGCTC
>NZ_LWGE01000158.1:0-613 GCF_001635315.1 Oleiphilus sp. HI0123 | reverse complement strand
TGCCTCATAGTGGCAATCTGTGTCTGGAATAGTGAAAGGTTCACTTAAAGAGACGACAGCCGACCCTGGTTTAATAAACAGAATCGGCTCAGAAGGTATGGGGTTATTAAGCTCTTTGGCATGTTCTGCGTAATTACGCCCGACACAAACGACTTTTGTGATAGGTGATTCGAATAAACTTCCATCAACAAATTTTGCTGTATAAGGCATCACTACTCCTACTAAGCTACAAGGTCTCTAGGAGCAGTGTTCTGCGCAACTACTCCGGAGTCGCGCATTCTGTCGCAGATGGATTAAATTTACAACGGATCNTCCACAATATTGAGATAGCTTTTGCGTCGTAGGCTTTTTCATCTCTTAAGGCTAAACGAATCTTCTTAGAAAGGTTTTCATACTCTGACTTTCTTACATCATCGAGACTCACCCAGTACTTCTGTGGAATTTCACTGTGTGCCTGCTTAACTGTATTCTCGAGTTCATTAAATCGAGATAGCGCATGCTGGCGCATATTGTGAGCAAAATTTGCTGGGGCTGTTTCAGTATTGACGACCATTTCCATCACAGCATAAAGAATATTGAAGTCAACAATTCCGCCAGTTTCGCCCAAACCTTT
>NZ_LWGE01000157.1:0-200 GCF_001635315.1 Oleiphilus sp. HI0123 | reverse complement strand
CCATTGCTGTATTTATTCGTTCCGGTATGTTGAACGTTGTAGAGCGTCTTAATTTGTTCCTCGGTTGTTTTGCCTAACTCCATCCCGAAGATTACTGGGTCAGCTAAGACTGCCGTGCTGCTTAATGCGGCTGCGAGTGCAAGCCCTTTTGCTAGGTAATTATTTTTAAATCGTGTGGATTGAGTGGTCATTGTTATTTC
>NZ_LWGE01000156.1:0-383 GCF_001635315.1 Oleiphilus sp. HI0123 | reverse complement strand
CCGATATGGGTCTTAAGTTTAGATTCACTGACAGCATTTTCAGCGATGCCGATACTAGTAGCGAAAGACTTTTTGCTAGTTTCCTGAATGGTAGCGGGGTAGAACTTACCGTCGCCATTAAAAAGCCTAAGCTGGTCACCAGCTTTCATTCTAAGCACTTTTAAAAGGTGCTGCGCTGCTTGGCCCTCGATTACGGTATTTGAGGATGCTTCGAGAGGCTGATCAACATAAATATTCGGAATGCGCATCGTGCGTTTTACCAGCTCAGTGATTAAGTAAAGAGAGTTTCCTTATTTAAAAGGCAGCCTATTATGAATAATGATGATATGTACGTCTATCGGACTTCGTGTAAATAATTCGTAAAAGCGCTGTTTGTTTACTTA
>NZ_LWGE01000155.1:0-1195 GCF_001635315.1 Oleiphilus sp. HI0123 | reverse complement strand
AGAAGAAAAGTTTAAAGAAGCAACTGAGGCTTATGAGATCCTTTCTGATGAGCAGAAGCGTGGCGCTTATGATCAGTATGGTCACGCAGGTGTTGACCCGCAAGCTGGTGGCGGTGGCTTTAGTGGTGGTAATGGTAACTTTAGCGATATTTTTGGTGATGTTTTCGGTGATATTTTCGGTGGCGGCGGAGGTGGCGGTGGCCGCCAGCGTAGCGCTCGTGGTGCTGATTTACGTTATACCCTCGACTTGGACTTGGAAGATGCCGTTAAGGGTACAACAGTAAAAATTCGCGTACCAACTCATGTGACCTGTAAGCCTTGTAATGGCTCGGGTGCTGCAAAAGGTTCTAAGCCTGAGCATTGTGGTACTTGTAATGGTGCGGGCCAGGTCAGAATGCAGCAAGGCTTTTTCTCTGTGCAGCAGACCTGTCCAAATTGTCGCGGCCAGGGAACAATGATTAAAGATCCTTGTCGTTCATGTCACGGTTCGGGTGTGATAGAAGAAACCAAGACTTTGTCTGTTAAGGTTCCGCCGGGTGTCGATACCGGTGATCGAATTCGCTTGGCAGGTGAGGGTGAAGCGGGCACGCATGGCGCGCCGTCAGGTGATTTATATGTACAGGTTTCGGTTAAAGAGCATCCGATCTTTGTGCGCGATGGCAAGACCTTGTATTGCGATGTGCCAATTTCCTTGGTAGATGCTGCTCTGGGTGGTGAGCTGGAAGTGCCTACACTAGATGGTCGCGTTAAATTGAAGATTCCGGCCGAGACTCAGACAGGCAAAATGTTCCGCTTGCGTGGCAAAGGTGTTGCCCCTGTTCGCGGTGGTGCAGCTGGTGACTTGATGTGTCGTGTGACTGTTGAAACGCCAGTTAACTTATCTAAAAAGCAGAAAGACCTATTGCGCGAATTTCAGGATACGCTAGATAAACATGGTGATAAAAAGCACGCGCCAAAAAAGCATACCTGGTTTGAAGGTGTGAAAAGCTTTTTTGATGATATGACGAGTTCTAATTAGATTATTGCCTCCACCACCGTCATTCCTGCGCAGGCAGGAATCCATTGTCTCGCGGAGTTAGATACACCCAATTAGTAGGTATCGACGGGGAAATCATGGTATTTAGAATGATCTAGCATTTTCCAGCACCTGAGGTGGGTTCAAAACAATGGATTCCCGTCTGCGCGGGAATGACGA
>NZ_LWGE01000154.1:0-317 GCF_001635315.1 Oleiphilus sp. HI0123 | reverse complement strand
ATGACCCGAACACCGGCACTGTCTATACAGATATTCAGCCTTAAGCAGTTTTATTAAGAAAGTAAGCTTTGTTGTTACGATTTTTAAACAAAAACATACATTAATGATGTGCGAAGTTTTAAAAGCATGTCTATAGTTAAATCAATAGATTAGTGAACGAAGTTTTAGTGCTACTTAAACTTGGCGTTAAGTCCAAGAAGCATTAACTTTTAATTTTAACGAACGAAAGCAGTAAATAATTATTAAGATTTAGGAGCTCTACTCATGAAGCGTCAAGCGGGTTTTACACTCATCGAATTGGTCATGGTTATCGTGAT
>NZ_LWGE01000153.1:0-210 GCF_001635315.1 Oleiphilus sp. HI0123 | reverse complement strand
ACAGCAGGTGTATTGTCTTTAGTATTCTTACGAGCGCCGGCAGGGTCATCTAGGATTGAAGCACGTAAGACGTTATCTGGATGAGTGTAAGCACGACGTACACCTTCATTTATCATATCAGTCAGGCTTAATTCAGCATCCCACTGCACATCCATACCGACTTTAACGAATACAGTCACGATACCGGTATCCTGACAAATTGGTCGCTTA
>NZ_LWGE01000152.1:0-3637 GCF_001635315.1 Oleiphilus sp. HI0123 | reverse complement strand
GTTAAGTTAGGGCATAGTCAGCGATTGTCGCAGTTCTCACATAATTGCAGTTGGTTAAATATACACTCACCAAACCTTATTCCCGCGCAGTTTGAGAGTAATTACTTAGTAAGCAAAACCCGTCTGCAGAAAACAAATCGCGCCCCCGCTACCAAATTTTCACTACAGATGTAGTGATACAAGACAGAGAAGCCGTATCCCTAAAGGGATTACGGCTTTTTTTGTGTCTCAATGCTACTCAAAGCGTTCCAAGAAATCCCAGTGAAGTGTTGGTATCTACGTTGGTACTTTTGTATCTCGTGGTAACTTGTACCAACAATTCCCCTCTTCCACATATATATCAAACAGAAAACCAACCAACTTTTTTGCGTTCCTATTACTGCGTGAAGCGGCTTAACGATGTTTTTATTTCGATTCATATCAGTATTCTTAAATACAACGTAGATCATCTCGTAGCGTCCCATACTGTGCGAGAAGGTCTATCGATAGTAAAAAAAAGAGTGGTTAAATGAAACTAACAGCAACAAAAGTAGATAGAATCAAGTCAGGAGATAAGGACCTTAAATTGAGCGACGGACGAGGTTTATTTTTGCTCGTAAAGACCAATGGACGAAAATATTGGAGACTTTCCTATCGTTTCCATGGCAAACAAAAAACCATATCCCTTGGAATCTATCCAGATACAAGCCTCGCTAAAGCAAGAGAACAAACCTCTGAAGCAAAAAACCTTTTGGCAGCAGGTGAAGACCCAAGTCAAATAAAGAGAATAAGAAAAGCCAATCAACTAGACGATGCACAGAATACATTTCGGTCCATTGCTCTCGAGTGGTTCGAAGTAAAAATGCTAAACATGTCTGACGGTCACAAGAAGCGTGTATTAAGAGCCTTAGAACGAGATATGTTTCCTCATCTTGGATGTCTTGAGGTAAGGAAAGTTAATGCAAATGACCTTCTAGTTCCATTAAAGAAAATTGAAGGCAAAGGGAAACTTGAAACAGCACATAGAGCTAAACAAACTGCGGGCCAGATATTGAGATACGCGGTGGCGACTGGGAGAGCCGACAGAGATTGCAGTATTGATTTAAAAGGTGCACTTAAAATACCAAAGGAAAAAAACCGAGCTGCTATTACCTGTCCAACAGAACTAGGAGTATTACTCAACGCAATAGATGGCTACAACGGAGGGATGGTCGTAAAAACTGCGCTAACAATAACACCGCATTTGTTCATACGTCCTGGAGAGCTACGAAAACTAGAATGGAACGAAATAAATTGGGAAAACAGAAGAATCGAGATTCCGGATTTTAAAATGAAAATGAGGGAGGCTTTTATTGTTCCCTTAAGCAATCAAGTTTATACAATCTTAGAGCAATACAAGGAAGAAACTGGACAGAGAGGAGCATATGTATTTCCTAGTGCTAGAGGCGCATCTCGTCCATTATCCGATAATGGCATTCGCACAGCGCTACGAACTTTAGGATATGACAACGAGACAGTATCACCACATGGATTTCGAGCCACTGCGAGAACACTTCTAGACGAAATATTAGGTTACCGAATTGATTATATTGAACACCAGCTAGCCCATGCCGTAAAAGATACAAATGGAAGAGCATACAATAGGACGAGTCACCTAGAAGGAAGAATTGAGATGATGCAAAGCTGGTCAAATTACTTAGATCAATTGAAAAACAAACATAACGGAGGCAAAAATTAATGACCAATCACAATATGACTTATGATCTTCAAGACCTCCAAGACATAGTGAAGACTCTCGAAACTGATACTACTGTTGTTAACGAGATAACCTTAGCAAAGAATATGATCAAGAGTCCTGACTTTAACTACTTAGAAATGCCAGACGACGCCCCTTTCATTAGTTCATTTATACCGACTCTACAAGAGTTAGAAAACGGATCTGGAGAGAAAGCAAATATATATGAGGCAATATTGGTTCGAGACACCGTGAACTTCATATTCTTCCATGAGCATGCAAATCATCCAGAGCTCAATCCAAATTTAGACCAAGTTTTCGAATCTATTCATCAAAGCCTAATGTCAGAAAACTCAGATATTTTTCAACTTGAAAATTTCTCCTTAATTCCAAACCTTGCCGACTTGGATGATCTTGATGCTTTGGATGATTTAGATTGGATAGACCTACTTTTGCATTCCAAAGCTGAGATCAGAATCCTCACGGAAATGGGTAAAAGAAATATCAAAGATCGTGACATGGATTCCTACACTTCTGCAGACCTATTGAATGAGGGTTTGTGCTCTTTAGAGCATGATACAATCACTACTAGCCAAGGATTTAACCTTCTCGCGCTTAACTCCATTTTTGAACAGTGTAAATTCTTCTTAGTTCAGCAAAGCGGAACATTAGAAAGCGCTTTGCTCTCTACTAAGCATCTTTTGCTTTCACAAGCATCCAACCACCTAGCCAAAGAACAAGTCATTTTCTTTTATGAAGAACGCGGCGAATCAGGTACTCATAAATTACAGCAAATAATCGACCAAAGAGAAAAACTAAATCATCTTATTCGCTCCTCTAAAGGAGGTAAAAAAGTCCCTTGGTTCTATGAACTTTTTTACGAACGAGCCAAGCAGTTCATAAGAGAAATTTGGTTGGACGATCTGAAGAATGGATTAACAATACTTCGTTCAGGCCACGCAATTCCTATTTTAAGAAATTTACATGAAATGAAATACGAAGCAGCAAAAGAACTAATACCTGACGACTCTACAATTGAGCGCTACATTAAAGAGGTACACAAATACATGGAACTCCCTCCTCATAAAAAAGGTCGCCTAAAACCTTTGGATAGAAACTACAATCACCTTAAAGAAACTTTTGAACATATCATTCATAAGCCGATTGAAACACTTCGTTTAGAGAACTATCCATCAAAAGAAAAATTTCTCCCAGTTAAAAATCATGGTTGCTGATATAATTGCACGACATTGCAACAGGGACGAAAAAGTTGAGCGCAGTATACAAGATCATCATCATCGACGATCATCACTTATTTGTATCAGCCTTAAAGGAACTATTTGAGCTGCTACTACCAGATGCCGAGGTATTTATATTTACCGAGGCATTCCAAGCCCTTTCATTCATCAATTCCCAAGAGCAAAAAGTCGATTTGGTATTACTAGATATCTCGCTCAAAGATGAGAATGGCTTCAACACCCTGCTACGAATAAAAGAAAAGCACCTATCGCTCCCCGTAGCATTCCTAACAGCATCAGAAGACAACAAAGATGTCGCGAAGTGCTTTAAACTCGGTGGAAAAGGCTTTATTCCAAAATCACTTTCCCCAGAAGCTACTGTTCAAGCTATAAAACTAATACTAGCTGGCGAAGAATATATTCCAGGATTTTACCTAAGACCTACTTCGCAAACCGCACGCAGCAACAACTTTTCTCTAACAGCAAGACAGAATGAAGTCCTGAGCTATTTGAAAAAAGGAGCTTCAAATAAACAAATAGCTGAAAACCTAGGTATTTCTGAGGGAACGGTTAAGATTCATGTATCTGCAATTTTAAAGCTGTTTAACCTCAACAGTCGTGCTGAGGTTATAGCAAGTCTATAGTTAAAAGAGCATTATTAATGAAGCTATGCAGGAAAACTAGG
>NZ_LWGE01000151.1:0-220 GCF_001635315.1 Oleiphilus sp. HI0123 | reverse complement strand
TAATAATATATAGAATATAACGTTATCGATTTATCTAAGGAGATGCAATGAGTCACGAAGCAACTAAAGCTTTACTCAGCATGCAACATCATAAGTTAGTATTACCTGAGCATATGAACCACCAAGGCTCCTTGTTTGGTGGCAACTTGCTGATGTGGATAGACGAAGTCGCCTATATGACGGCCGCCCTTCACTACCCAGGGCTGCGATTCGTTACCGT
>NZ_LWGE01000150.1:0-584 GCF_001635315.1 Oleiphilus sp. HI0123 | reverse complement strand
TAGGTGGGTATGACCATAGTCAAAATAACTCAAGTAGACAGAGCCTTCCATGGCTCGCTGGCGGCTTAGGGCTGGTTGGTTTCATGTGAGGAATGGCGTTCTCAGCCTAAGAATGAATAAGCCTCAACCACGACGCCATGCATGAAATTTCTCAAGAAACTGCAATACCTTCTCAGGCGCGTTGGCTTTTTTCCAGTTACCAGCGACAAACTTATTGGTTTCCGCCAGGGTTGGGTAGATATGAATCGTGCCCAGGATCTTATTCAGACCTAAGCCATGCTTCATTGCCGTCACGTATTCAGCAATAATATCCCCGGCATGATGACCGACAATCGTTACCCCAAGAATTTTATCTTTCCCGGGGACGGTTAGCACCTTGATAAAACCATGAGCCTCACCATCGGCAATAGCTCGGTCTAAATCATCAATATCATAACGGCTTACATCATAAGCAATACCTTGTGCTTTGGCTTCCTGTTCGTTGATGCCGACACGGGCCACTTCCGGGTCTGAAAAAGTCGCCCAGGGAATGACGCGATAGTCTGCCTTGAACTTCTTGAATAAACCGAATAAACCGTTCACAG
>NZ_LWGE01000149.1:0-473 GCF_001635315.1 Oleiphilus sp. HI0123 | reverse complement strand
ACCAGAGCGGCAAGCATTCTCGGTGCTTAGGCCATAACGTTCGAGACTATTCAGCAGAGGTTCACCTGACTTTGCAACAAAACTTCCTTTACCTTGTACTGTGATAGTTACCTCTTTTTCAATAGAAGTATCTTCAGGCCAGTGTGCTTGTGTTTCAGGTTTCTTAGGAGGGCCGTTTAGCTCTACAAGCATACGACGCTCTTTTACACCTAAGTTTTTAAGTATTTCGACACAGCTTTCATTAAAGGGTGTTGGGCCGCATATGTAAAACATCTTTGAGCTTAAGTTGCTCAGTGAAGATGAAACAAGCTCTTCAGTAACACGTCCGCCGATGCCTTGATAACTTTCACTTGGCCTTGAGATTAATTCTGTAAGTTTTATATTGTGATTCTGTTTGGCACAGGAGCGAATTTCCTTTGCGAATATTACATCCTCCTCGAAACTATTGCTGTAGATAATATGCATGGTATGAG
>NZ_LWGE01000148.1:0-299 GCF_001635315.1 Oleiphilus sp. HI0123 | reverse complement strand
TCAGTTAACCGACTCGATTAGAATCGGTTAACGGTTATCACTTTAGCAACTAAAACCGTAAACAATGGGTCAAACTGTCGTTAGCTTCCAAATTGTTAAAGAACGTGTCCCCTAGGGAACGTGAGTAGTATCTCAAAGCTCGTTCTGCCTGTCAACTACTTTTTTCAACTTTTTTGAGCCTTTTAACGTGATTGCTCATCACATCCTTGGTTTGGTGTTTCTGTACCTCTAGCAACCTAAAACACCTTAAAGGCTGTTTCTGATAGTCGTCATAGCCGAGGCTCTTACTATTCAGGGAG
>NZ_LWGE01000147.1:0-328 GCF_001635315.1 Oleiphilus sp. HI0123 | reverse complement strand
ATACCGCATTGATAAATAGTTTTTAACTCCAATCTATCAACAGGTTATAGAGATGCTCTAGATTTTACTTAAATTATGAGCAAAGTATGAGCGAAACAAAAAGCTACGCTTTTTGACAAAATGCAATAGACAAATAGAGCTATTTATATGACAAAACTCTCAGATCTGAGTACAACTCAATCAAGCAGCATGACTTTCAAGCTTCTTACCAGCCTGAATATCTTCGTCAAAGTTAACCGTTTTTATATTAGGTAACGCCGCAACTTTACGCATTATCCCAACACCCTCTGTATCAAAGTTTGCAATCATTTCTTCGCTAACTTTAATC
>NZ_LWGE01000146.1:0-338 GCF_001635315.1 Oleiphilus sp. HI0123 | reverse complement strand
TTATGTTATTAACGTGAACTTGCTTTAACAAAAGCCCCTATCAAGCTGAAATAACACTATACTAGCTCACTAAATTTACTTTGATCATCGAGGAATTTCTGTGTTCGGAATATCAATTTTACGGCCAGTTTATTTGCTTTTCATATTATGCGCTGTAGGTATTATATCTAGTAATGTTAACGCCTCCCTTTCTATAGAAAAAAGCCCTAATGATAGCCGGCACTACGATTACTTAGTACTAGAAAACAAACTTCGAGTCTTGCTGGTTTCCGACCCAAATACCGATAAATCTTCTGCGTCTCTAGACGTTAATATTGGCAGCGCAAGTGACCCTCTTG
>NZ_LWGE01000145.1:0-314 GCF_001635315.1 Oleiphilus sp. HI0123 | reverse complement strand
AGCGTACGAGTTTAGGGCTATCAAAGTCGAGCTTAGGTGGCTCAGATACAGCAGCTTTATTCATAGTCGTCATGTCCAGATTATCTTTGCGAATAAGATTTAGCGTGTAAAAAGTGCGCGTATTATAAAGTAAAAATCTCCTCATCATAGAATGGTGAGAAGATTTTTTATTATATTACAATTTGTAACCGTCATCCCTGACGGAAGTAGCCTGTGTTATTTACAGTAGGCCAAGTTCCTTCAAGCTCTTTTCAGCAACTTTTGAAGGTAGTGGAACGTAACCGTCTTTTACCACAACTTCCTGACCTTGCTGA
>NZ_LWGE01000144.1:0-478 GCF_001635315.1 Oleiphilus sp. HI0123 | reverse complement strand
AAGATAGTCAGGAGTCCTACAGTCTTGAAACGTCAGACACACTCCCTTTCTTTGGTGCCACTTTTAGGGTCTCAGACGAGCATCAGTTCCGTTTTGCCTACAGCAATACGCTTACGCGACCTGACTTCAGAGAATTTAGCCCAACGCGTTATAAAGATCCTGAAACTGATTATGTCGTTCGAGGAAACCCTGATCTTAAGTATACCGAAATTACCAATATCGACTTTAAATATGAGTGGTTTCCAAGTTTTGACGAGTTCTTATCCTTTGGACTGTTCACAAAGAGCTTCACCAACCCGATTGAAACAGTTAGGTCGGTGCCAGATGAGGATATCGAAATATCGTATGTAAATGCTGAAGGTGCCGATAGCTTCGGATTTGAGCTTGGCTTTAGAAAAAGTTTGGATGGTCTATTGGGTGATCTTGAACATTACTTCGTAGAAGGAAACTACGCTTGGATTCACTCTGAAGTGCAGCT
>NZ_LWGE01000143.1:0-288 GCF_001635315.1 Oleiphilus sp. HI0123 | reverse complement strand
CTGAGTTCAACTCTCCTGTTGTTAAAGTTCAGGTTGGTGATGATATTTTTGATGTGAAAGCATTAAGTAGAATTGTTACAAATGACAAACGTGTTAAGTATGTTTACGGTAGGGTTGCTACAAAAAGGTTATACAATACTATCAAAACACATAAAGAGGGGGTAATTAAAATATGGATCCCATTCAACGATTAGAATACTTAATATTAACTTCAAAATCACATAGTAGATTGGTGTTAAGGAGGTTTAGAAGAATAAATAACGAACATGGTAGGTGGGTAAAAAAACT
>NZ_LWGE01000142.1:0-464 GCF_001635315.1 Oleiphilus sp. HI0123 | reverse complement strand
CTAATGCAATGAATAGAGAAACAAACATATCGATTCAATATGGGCGCTGGGTTCACCAGAAAATACTCGAGGCTACTCATGGATTTACAAACGATCAGTTAAAGAAGTACCGCTGTGCATTTTGGTTGGAGGGCAAGCATTTTATCCGGAACCCTGCTAACCGCATAGTTTATAACCCAGTAGCGATTGACGATTGGATGGAGGGAAAACTGTGAGCAAGAAAACTGAGTTCAAAATTCCTAAGGGCGTCGAAATTCATGGAAATAACATCCGGATTGCATTCCAGTTAGATGGAAAAAGAATGAGGGAGCCCATTACCGGCATTCTCAAAATTAATCAGAATTCGCTTAACTATGCCGCTAACAAAAGAGCGGTGATTTTGAACGAAATAAAGTCTGGCAGTTTCGATTATCAAGCACATTTTCCGAACTCTCAGAACGCGCTTAAATATTCGGGTTCGGTTA
>NZ_LWGE01000141.1:0-11710 GCF_001635315.1 Oleiphilus sp. HI0123 | reverse complement strand
CGAGCTAATGCTGGTTTTAACCTTTTCGCCTGTTTTTAAGTGATAAACAACTTTGGCAGGATAGTAGGGGCTGCGTTTTTGCGCCGGAATCGTTTCGTTAATTGACCATTCTTCAATCTTAATTACTTTTCCATTTGCGTCAATTAGCTGCGTGCGCAACTGTAGAGCGCCAATGTTCAGTGGACTATGGTTTTCTATTGTCACCAATAAAGGCCCTTTAGGGTCTTGAACATGCTTGGCCTTTAAGTATTTTTCCGGTGTTTGCTTAATTTCGATTAGGGCCAGTTTTAGTTTTGCCTGTTGACCTATATCGCCTTGCGCCTGGGCTGCTTGTGCATAGTACTTAAGTGCTTGTTCCTGATTCTGAGACTCGCTGTATAGCTCTCCTAATTGTAGGGCAGCAATACTTGTTGGTAGTAAACGCATGCTATAGCGATAATCATCAATGGCATAGCTAGATTGGCCTAGAGCGGCATAGCTTTGAGCACGCTTTAAGTAATAAGAAAATTGATTTGGGTTGAGCTCTGTGGCGCGCATATGGGCCGCAAGTGCAGAATCTTTATTTCCCTTAGCGGCCAATGCATCGCCTTTTATGGCGCTAAATAGTGCTTCTTTAGGTTCTATATTACTTGCTTTAGAAATAAGGCTAAGCGCCAGGTCGTAATCTTTTTGTGCCAGGGCGGCATTCGCCTGGTCTGCCAGGTCGTAAGCTTCTTGTTTACTCTTGAGGTAGGCGATGGCTTGTTGATACGCCTCTTTACCCGAGAAGGCGTCTTTGACAGGGTTTGAGGCAGCGTATTTGATATTTGCTTCTACCCGTTCTTGAGAGGGCGGGTGTGAAGCAAATAAACCGTCAAGCCATGAACTTTTTTGCTGCTTTGATAGTGAGACAAAAACCTTTTGAAGTTCAACAGCGCCCTGCAGGTTGTAGCCAGCCTTAGCCATATATTTCATGCCGTAGTGGTCTGATTCCAGCTCGTGGTCGCGTCCATATTTGGCAGTGGTTAACCTTGCCCCTAAGTTCGCACCGCCAATAATTAAGTCTCGATAGTCATTATTCGCCAAGCCTAAACCCAGGCCCGCCATGCCGACTTGAACCAGTAAATTATCACGCTGACGCTGGGCGCCGTGTCTGGCAGCAGCGTGAACAATTTCATGACTAAGCACTGCAGCTAGTTGAGCTTCACTTTCCAGCTTTAAGAGCAGGCCACGATTAATAGCAATCTTGCCTGATGGCAGGGCCCAAGCATTAGGGACTGAGTTATTGAGAACGACAAACTCATAGGGAAGTTTTGGGACATCACTAAGGGCGGCGAGCCTCATACCAACCGTGCTGACATATTCACTAAGCTTCGGATCAAGGTTGTAGGCGCCACCTTGTGATTGCTGTGCTGGTTGGTATTGTTGCTGGCCTATTTTAACGTCTTCAGAAAAAGAGCTGAACATTAGCTGCTTTTCTCCGGTTACCGGGTTTACAGAGCAAGCGCTACAGAGCAAGGTTAGGCAGAGTAGAAGATAAGTAAAAATGGGGCGCATAAGACAATACCGGGTTCTAGTTAACAGTAAGTCAATTTTGCGCTAATGGATTCACTCTTTTCAATAGCAAATGAGTAATTACTATTGTTATAAATAGGATGCTAGGTGGAAATCTCCTGATTAATTACATTTCTTAAAAAGTGTGACATTGGTTATACTTCGGCGCTTCAAATATGTTAGCTGATAAGGAGCTGACATTTTATGCTTAACTAGAATAAGCGTTCCCAGCTAAATTATGTAACGCTGATTGTGAGAGAATGAATGAGAGACGAAACCATGTTGTTTACCCAAGTCGAAAGCTTTGTAAGCGTATTGGCTCAGTGCCAGGAGTTGGGTATTAAGGTTGTTTCTGCAAGAGAAAACGAGCTGATACTAGAATTGCCTTACAGCGAGAAGATTATCGGTAACCCAGATTCAGGGGTTATTCATGGTGGTGCGATTACCACCTTGATGGATACGACCGCAGGTGCCGGTGTGCTATGTGCAATGCCGGAGTTTGAACTCTGCCCAACACTAGATTTGCGTGTTGACTATATGCGCCAGGCAAAACCGGGGCAGTCAGTATTCGCGAGAGCAAGCTGCTACCGTTCAACCAACAATATCTTGTTTATGAAGTGTGAGGCTTATCAGATTGACCGGACTGTGGCGCATTGTGTCGCAACCTTTATGCGTATGGGCGAGAAGGGCATTCCTTCCTTAGATGTGATGACGAAAGATATTCCTGTTTATCAATCAAAGAATATTGGCAAGGTTTCTCTGCCCGAAGATTTTAAAGATTCGGTGATACAAGCGCGCGACAAGAGCGACTACAAGATACTGACCTCAGCTATTCCTTATGCGCAATTGATTGGCATTGAATGCCTGGATGATAGAGGAGAGCTAACCTTTAAGTTAAATCAGAAGGAAGGCAATATTGGTAATCCTATTCTTCCCGCAATTCATGGTGGTGTCATTGGTGGCTTTATGGAATTGTCTAGTGCTATGTATTTGCTGGTATCTCAGTCGACTTTGAAATTTCCCAAAATTATTGATTTTTCATTAGATTACTTACGTGCCGGTGCAAACCAGGATACCTATGCCTATTGTAATGTGACCCGCCAGGGTGGCCGCGTTGCTAATGTCGAAGTTCACGCCTGGCAAGAAAGCCGCGATAAGCCAATTGCCTTGGCCAGAGCGCATTTTTTGTTAGAGGATTAGGTTTTTCAAAGGGGTCAGACTCGATTGAAATTCAATCGAGTCTGACCCCTTTGAAATTCAACCTCAATGCCCAGGGTAAGCAGTGGTATCGGTCTTCAATTTAAATATCTGATAAGGGCCTTTTTCTTGAATGTACTGGTCAGGCTTGGCTATCACACTTTGTAGCGCACTAGCAGTAACGTATAACCAGCCATTCGGGCCGAAGCTGAAACCATCAGGCCAGCGAAGCTTCTTGTCTTTGTAAAGTGTTTGTATGGAACCATCAGAGCGCATCTGTATGATAGCCGAATGCTCCAGATCGCTGATGTATAGAGTGTCCTCATCATCGATAGTGATGCCATCGCTCATGGTCTTTTCACCAAAAGCTTCGATTTTAGTTTTCAGCGCTTCTGCACTTAGTGCAGGATTATTCAAATCACTTACCCGTACGCGCCACATCTTCTCGTCGGTAACGGGAGCAAAGTAAAGCCATTCTTCGTTGCGGTCTAGCGCAATAGAGTCAACGCCAGGGCGAATAGCAAAAACACCAAACATCAGCATTTTCACACCTTCGACATGAGGAACATAGTAGTCCGGGTCGACCGAGTCGTGGTCTTCAATAGCAATACGAGCACGCTGTTCTATCACATCATAAACGATGATAGATGGGCTAAGACCTATGATACTTGCATTGGCGATATAGATGCGTGTGCCATCATGACTGACTTGGAAGTCATTCATATGTGAGCCTAGCCCTGCAATATCTGAACTAAAACGATGATGATGCACAACCTCGCGGGACTCAATATCCACGGCAAGGATCTGAGGTGTTTCTTGCCCATGGTCACCATAGTCGAGTAGCCATAAGCGGCCTTGTCTGTCTAAACGCATTGATAGAACAGTACTCAAGTTAAGACCAGCTGGTGACTCGAACTCAAATGGTTTGGCTTCGCCATCAACCAGTTCTGCGATGTTATAGGGTGGAAAACCTTCCGGATGATAAGTGAAAAAGATGCGCTCATTTTTCGAGACTGCGATGTTTCCAGGAGGGTAGGGCAGGTCAGCAACTTTGATAAGCGCTTCAGCCGGGAGCAGGGGCTGGCCACTTCTATCAGGGAAGGCATCGCCGCCGCCGTAGAAACCATCGAGTGCGGCCGCACCGAGGCCAATAATCAAAACAACTGCGAATAATAGTGTGGTAAGGGCTTTTAACATGATTCTCAATTTATCTTTGTAAAGGTAGGTGGAGGGCATTAAACCATAATCTGGCTTTGTGCGCGAAACAGCTCGAAACAAAACACGATAAAAATTACTTGAAATTAAAAATGCCATCCCCACATAAGGTTTCAAGGCTTTTCAGGTCGGTGGTAAGCAAGGCTGCATTGATAATGCAGTCCCTCTCATAAGTTTGAGATAAATTGCTGCCGGAAAGCGACAAATCAATTTTTCTGAACAACGAAAAACGAGAGAAACAAATATATGTCAGCACAAGATAATTTAGAAGCAAAGCAGGAAACCCTTGGCTTTCAAACAGAGGTTAAGCAGCTTCTACATTTGATGATCCATTCCCTTTATTCAAATAAAGAGATCTTCTTACGCGAATTGATTTCAAATGCTTCCGATGCAGAAGATAAGCTGCGTTTTGAAGCGCTATCTAACAACTCTTTGTACGAAGACGATGGTGATCTGAAGATTCGTCTAGAGTTTGATGAAGAAGCCAAGACAGTGACATTAACTGATAACGGTATCGGTATGAATCGTGATGATGTCATTAACCACTTAGGTACGATTGCCAAGTCAGGCACTGCCGAGTTTATGTCTAAGCTAACAGGTGATAGCCAGCAAGATTCTCAGTTGATTGGTCAGTTCGGTGTTGGGTTCTATTCCGCATTTATTGTTGCCAAGAAAGTTGATGTATTCACGCGTAAAGCGGGTACAGATAAAGCGGAAGGTGTTCACTGGAGCTCCGAAGGTGAAGGTGAATTCACCATAGAGAATATCGAGCGTGCCGAGCGTGGTACTTCGATTGTGCTTCACCTGAAAGAGGAAGAGGCTGAGTTTGCTAACGGCTGGAAGCTACGTAGTCTGGTTAAGAAGTATTCTGACCATATCGCCTTCCCGGTTGTGATGAAGTCTGAGCCAATGCCTGCTGAAGAAGGTAAAGAGCCAGAAGAGCCAAAAGACGAGACAGTCAACGAAGCCACAGCGCTTTGGTCTTTGTCTAAGTCTGAAATCAAAGAAGAAGAGTATCAATCTTTCTATAAGCATATTTCTCATGACTTCCAAGAGCCACTAACTTGGTCTCATAACCGTGTTGAAGGTAAATTGGACTACACAAGCTTATTGTATATTCCTTCAAAAGCGCCTTTTGATATGTACAACCGCGATGTACCGAAAGGGCTCAAGTTGTACGTTCAGCGTGTTTTCATCATGGATGAAGCTGAGCAGTTCCTGCCTCTGTACCTACGGTTTGTTAAAGGTATTGTTGATACTCGCGATCTTTCGCTGAACGTCTCTCGTGAAATCTTGCAGAGTGACAAGACCGTTGAAAGTATGAAGACTGCTTTGACCAAGCGTGTTCTTGATATGTTGACCAAGATGGCGAAGAACGATGCTGAAAAGTATCAGTCTTTCTGGGATGAGTTTGGCCAGGTAATCAAGGAAGGCTTGGCTGAAGACTTTGGAAATAAAGAGAAAGTTGCCGGTTTATTACGTTTTGCGTCCACTGAAGGGGATAGCAAGCAGACAGTTTCTCTAGCGCAGTACATTGAACGTATGCAAGAGAGCCAAGACAAGATCTACTATGTTAGCGCTGAGAGCTATGCAGCCGGTATCAGTAGCCCTCACATGGAAATCTTCCGTAAAAAGGGTATTGAAGTGCTTGTGCTGAGTGATCGTGTTGATGGCTGGATGATTTCTTACTTGAGTGACTTTGACGGTAAGCACTTGCAAGACATCACCAAAGGCGAGCTAGATCTAGGTGATATCGAAGACGAAGAAGACAAAAAACAGATCGAAGAAGCGAGCAAAACTTATGAAAGCTTGATCGGCCAGATCAAAGACTTGTTAAGCGACAAGGTTGAAGAAGTTCGTGTTACTAATCGTCTGACTGACTCGCCAGCTTGCTTGGTGGCCGGTGCACACGATATGGACGCACAAATGAAGAAGATCATGGAAGCAGCTGGTCAGGCTGTTCCAGAGACTAAACCAAGCTTCGAAGTGAACCCGGAGCACCCATTGGTTCAGAAGTTGAACGAAGAGCAAAATGATGACCGTTTCAACGACTTGGCCAACGTCTTGTTTGATCAAGCTGCTCTTGCTAGCGGTGAACAACTGAAAGACCCAGGTGCCTTTGTATCTCGCTTGAATAAGCTATTGTTGGACTTATCTAAGTAAGTCTAAGACCTAGCTAAGAAAGGGAGTTTGGTTTTGGCCAAGCTCCCTTTTTTTGTTTCTGCAATAAGACAAATCAATTCTCTTGAATTGCTTGATCAAGTGGAGCTCCTTTAAACGTCTTTGTTTCAACTAGTGATTTATTTAGGGGCTTCTCTTTCTAAAAATATGCTTGTCTAAATGTTAGCGCTGAACTATCTTTCTTTAACGGCTTTGAAAATATACAAAGCACTAAAGAATTCTATCTGTCACTATTGAAGTAGCTATATATAGATTCGTAGCACTTTTGTGATGGGTGTGTCGAAATTTATGTTGACGCTCAATCACCTAAAAAGGGTGAGGGCACCAAGGAAAGGAGAAAGTTGATGAAAAAATTAGGTTTAAGTCTTGCTATTGCAGCTGCACTAGGTTTGAGCGCGTGTGGTGGGTCAAGTGGTGGCTCATCGGGTGGAAGTTCGTCGAGTTCAACGGTAACCGGTACAGCGAGTAAAGGTATTATTGTAGGCGGTCTTGTGAGCGCTTATCTATTTGATAGTTCAGGTTCCCCAGAAACAACAGCAATTGCGACAGCCGTAACCGATTCGGCAGGCGAATATTCCTTAACGATTCCTTCGGAACATGAAGGCAAACCTGTTTTTATCGTAGTTGATGACAATGATGGTGCTGCTTCAATGAAGTGTGATATTGCAGGTGGCTGTGATAACGATGGTGATGGTACTGTAGATGTGGAATTTGGTGCTTCTTTAGATCTGGCAGCTGGTGACTTAAGTTTAAGCGCGGTTTTACCAGAGAGTACAGAAACGGTCTCTGTTAACGTAACGCCACTTACAACGGTTGCTGCGACATTGGCCCAAAGCGTTATCGAAAGCGGCACAGTGTCAGAATTTAACATCCAAGAAGCTGTCAACAATGCCAATTCTCAAGTAGCTGACCGTTTTGGTTTGACTCAGGATATTACTAAGATCCCAGTCGTTGATTTAACTGACCCAGAAGCCGTTGCAGCGCAATTAGCTGACGATGCAGATGTCGTTCAGTATGCAGCGATTAATGCAGCAATTGTGAGTGCTGTTCAAGGTGATGACACCACTAATAGCACCTCAATCAACGAGGCAATTGAAAGCTTTGCAGAGAGCTTTGCTGATTCAGGCTTGAGTGATAATGCTGTGAGTGATGATGTGACTGACTTGGGCGATATTCTAGAGGATGCTCAAGAGGTTATCCAAGAAGTTGAAGACGATATCGTAGCTTTAGGTGAAGAGTTTGCTGATGCGGTTACGGATATTCAAAGCCTAGAAGATGATGTAGCAGCCGATGAAACCTTGGCAGATGAAGCGGTAGCTAGCGACGACGGTGACCAAGGTACGGCCAGTGAGACAGCAAATGCGACTAACTTGGCTCAGGTAAAGGCGTTTGTAGAGGAGCTTCGTGAACTAGGTACTGCAATAGATAGTTCATTAGTTGGCGACGGCGAGGGGCAGGATACGGTTGCTAATATTCTGGATGGCTTTGACCTACAGATGGAAGCCGCAGATCTCGCGAGTTCTGATGATGTCGGTAATGCGGTTGAAGGTATGGCAGAAGCTTTAGGTGCGATGTCTATTGCTTATGAGAATAACTTCGACTTTGAGACTGGCGGTTTGTTAACTCCTTCAGAAGAAAATGAAGCAGAACTTACGTCGCTTCCAGCAGATGTAGTCGTCGAAGGTATTACGGTAAATATCTCACAAAGTGAAGGGGCTATTGTTCTAAGTGTTGATGAAACTGTTGTTATTGAAGACGATAGCGGCATAGCTCAGAACGTGAGTGTCGACATGATGGGTACTGTCGTCGACTTTACGATAGATGATGACTCTACTGAGTATGAAAATTATAACGAATCAACCAACGTTTATACTTGGGGCGATGAAGGTACCGTCTCAGGAAGTCTGGATATCGATGTGACTGGTACGGCATCGGTAGGAACTGTTCTGGTTACTCTAGAGGAAGGTTCAGGTCTAGAAGCTGAAGCCAACCTTTCATATGAAGGCAATGGTACAGAAGGACAGAGTAGCGGTAGCTACGATGACTACCTTAATGCCACCGTGACTGATTTTGATGCGGACTTTAATGTCAGCATTGAACAAACAGAGGCAGGTGAAGGACAAACTGATGGTCCAATGTCATTCTCTGGTATGTTGGGTCTAGACGCATCAATTGGTCGATTCATTGAGGACACAGAAGATACTTGGAACAATACCGAAACTAGTTGGTCTGATTCAGAATCAGAAGATCTAACACTGAGAAGCGCAGTGGTAGGAATTAGTTTGCAGGGTACTTTTGCAAATGATGCGCACAGCTTTGAAGCATCGATAGCGCTAAATGGCGATGCTACGGGTGTTACCTTCCGCGAGATCTATAGTTATGATGAATCATATAGCCAACAAAATGGTTGGTCATATAATGACTCTAACTCGGATAGTGGCGAGACAACATCGAACTGGTCGGACTTGAGTGCAAATCTGAGCTTCAGTGCTGATCTTCAAGGGGTCGCTGATGCAATTGACTTCTCATTTGATGTTGAGCGCTCTGGCTATGACGATGCAGACTTTAGCTTATCTTTGGCTTATCCTGGTCGCACGATAGATATCGAAGCGGCTATAGAAGGTATCGATACTGATGGCGCAACTGCTGAAATGACCTTGACCAATAATGACGGTGTCGTGATTACAGTGACAGGGGATGAGTCTATTAGTGAGGAAGACGGACAATTTACCATTGAGATCCGTAAAGATACTAATGAGGATGGTGTTGTCGATGAAGACGACTTCCTATACGCGTGGTATGAAGTTCGTAACGGCATTGAGTTGTTAGTTTTTGCTGATGATCAAGATGCAGATAATATTGAGTTTGAATCATTGTTCTAAGTCAATGCTTAATCGGGCATACTGCTTAAGTGTTATACTAGCTATGCCCTGATTATAGGGAATACAAGAGAGGCGTTATGCCTCTCTTTTTTTTAGGGATGTTATTTTAGGTGTTAGTTCAGAATGCTAGTTCACAGGTTTACACTACTATTCCTCTCTCTTTCCTTCTTTATACTCAAATCTAATGCTTATGCGGCACCTGCAGAATATGAGGCCTACCTAGAAAGTGATGTCTATGGGCATAGTGAGACCTCTTCAATAAAGCAAATCGCTTTTGATGAGTTTAAAGGGCCACATTACCGTCAGGGTGAGTTTTCTTTTACTCATAATCGTTGGGAAAGTGGTATTCGTTTTAATAACTTCAAGATCGCCGCAATTGCTCGCTATGATTATGTTTTGGATTATTCTGAGGATCTTGCTGAGCTTGTCTATACAGATAAAAATAAGCTTGAGGTAGATACTAATCGGGATTATGAGCTGTATTTGGATGTATTACATGCACATACTTCCGGGGTTAAACTTGGCTATTTGACGCCATTATTACCATCGCTAAGTATGGAAGTTGATATTTCTTTGCTGAATATGTCGGCGTTTATGGACGGTAGCCTTAGTGGTGATGTACAGATTTCTGAAGACAGTTACACTGGTAACATTGAGCTAGATTACGTTTATGATAAGGACCGGTTACTAGAACGAACTGCAGTAGCACCTGATGCTTATGGTTATACCTTGGACTTAAGGTGGATGTTTAGGCCAAATGAGGATCTCAGCATTGATGCACAAATACTCGACTTATATAGCCATATAAAAATCAACCGTGCGCCAACGACCTCTGCGCAAGCGAGTTCTGACAGAGTTAACCTTGATCCATCTGGCAGGGTGGATGTAAAGCCTGTGCTGACCGGTAGGGAGGGCTATAAAGAACATACGCTAAGGTTTCCTAAGCGTTTAAGTGTAGAGGGTCGTTACAGGCTGTCGAGCATGTTGGAAATGGGCTTGGGCTTACATAAATATGATTCCTGGATGACTAGTCGCCTCCACGTAAACGGGTTTATATCAGAGCACGGCGCACTTCAAACGGTTTATGATTTTAAAACTAAGGCGGTAACATTGGGCTGGAAAGGAGAAAGCTGGCACTTTACTTTAACAAGTGATCGTTTTGATATTACTGATGCCTACACCTTTGGATCACTCATAGGGGCGAGCTTTAGGTTCTAATCGGAATACTTACCGAGAAAGTTGTGCGCCCAACTTCACTCTCAAAATCAATATTTCCTTGATGCTTATCGACAATTTTCTTACAGATTCCTAGTCCTAAACCGCTGCCTTCTCCGGCTGGTTTTGTGGTAAAGAAGGATGAAAATACCTTTTCTTGGATATCCTCAGGAATTCCTGGGCCGTTGTCGGTGAACTGCACAAGAATATTACCCTCCTGTACTTTGGTAGAGACCGATAATTCACCTTCATTATGCATTGCTTGAAGTGCGTTATGGGTTAAGTTGGTCCAGACTTGGTTTAGTTCGTCGGGGTAGCAGAGTGTTGAGGGTAAATCACCATAGTCCAAGTGCACTTCACAGCCTTGCTTAAACTGGTTCTGGTAAAGCACCAAGACTGTTTTAATGCCGTCGTTGATATTGCTTTGAATCATTTCTCCGCTGCAGTCTTGATGAGAGAAACTCTTCAAGGCAAAGACTATTTTTGATACGCGCGCGATGGCGGTATGAATGGTCATGTTGTTTCTTCGAATACTCGTAAGGGAGTGAGCGAGGGAAACGATTTTGTTATTTTCAGGGTCGAGAATTTCAGGTTTTAGTGCGCTGAGCTGATCGTGTAAGCCCATTTCCAATAGCAATTCTGCTAGATCTTCAGCACCTTCCTGATGATGGGGAGCAAGTTCTTTTGATAGAGAGCGCTTAATTGCCCTTTCCTCACGCGTGCTAAGGGAGTCGGAATGATTATTCGTCGACCTGCCTAGCAGGGAGATGATCTTATTCAGTGCTTGAGCGTCAGGGTCGGGGCTTTTTTCCAGAATAGGTTTCAGTTGGGTAAGGTGGTCTTCCAAACTCATAGAGGTATTACTGGCCGATGCGCCTATCGCCCCGAGAGGCGTATTGATTTCGTGAGCAATACCTGCGATCAGTTGACCAAGTGCTGCCATTTTTTCTGAGTATATTAACTGCTGCTGGCTTTCTTCTACTTTTTTGAAGGCGTTAAGTAACTCTTCGTTCTTCTTATGCAAGGCCTTTGTTCGCTCATTAACTTTTGCTTCAAGCGTTAAATTATATTGCGCTTGTTCTAGGTAATTTTCTTCCAGGTTTTTTGCCATGTCGGTGAAGTTATGACTGAGTTCGGCAATTTCATCAGTACCAGTTACTGCGGCGTTATGGACTTTAGTGAAGTTTCCGTTTGCAATTTCTTTGGTGTAAGCGCTTAAACGCACTATGGGCTCAACTAAGCGCTCTGCTAACTGAGAGATCAGCACAAAGGCGACTAACAAAATCGCTCCGGCACTATAAAATGCCTTGTTCGTTTGTTCTTCTTGTAGTTGAGTATTTTCTGCAATAGATTGGGTGATCACTTTGTTCAGTTTTTTCAGCGAATATAGAAGGTAAATATCCCCCCAGTTGGATTCTCCAATAGTTATCGGTACGCGGTATTCAAGTGAAGAGATCGGAAGAGCGCTGTCTTCAGGGTTATTAATC
>NZ_LWGE01000140.1:0-610 GCF_001635315.1 Oleiphilus sp. HI0123 | reverse complement strand
ACATCACCACACCAAACTTGATTAGGCTGTTCCGGACTGAAGCAACGACCCAACACATTTGGAATGAGCACATGCTCTTTCTCAGATTTAGCGTACTTATGTGCCGGCAATTGGCGGCTAACCAAACCTTCTTGCCTCATGAGCTTGTTCACTAACCAGCGACTCACCTTAAAGCCGGATAATGCCAGCAGAGTTACCAAAGTACGCTCCCCCGCAGAACCATTACTAATTCCAAACCAACGCTTGAGTTCAGAAATCAATCTAAGGCGTTGCGGCTCTATCTCTTGAGGGCGGTCACACCAATATCTGTAGCTGCTGCGATGAACATTAAGTACGCGGCATAGTCGAGATACCGACCAGCTCCCTTGCTGCGCTTGGATTAACGAAAACCTTTGATCGAGTCCTGCATCAAGAGAGCTGAAGCCTTTTTTAAAATCTCGTTGTCTCCCTCTAGTTGTTTGATCTTGCGTTCCAACTCGCGAATTTTTAATTGATCTGGAGTGAGAGGTGTAGCACTCGACAACCTACCGTTTCGTTCTTCTTTTAATTGTCGCGCCCATTTATCGACCGTGGACTTACCAAGGCCTAAGCTATCCGCGACATCTCGGAC
>NZ_LWGE01000139.1:0-461 GCF_001635315.1 Oleiphilus sp. HI0123 | reverse complement strand
ATACAGCATCCTGGTATTTGACTTGCCTGGGCAAGGGCGTGCAAAAATTAACTACGGTTGCATGGGGGTATCGCTTGAAGAGCAAGTGGATGCCTTGCATGAGTTATTAGTCAGAATTGATGCGCAAAAGTACTCTAGTCGATATTTAGTTGGCGGCTCTTGGGGCTCAATTGTTGCGGCTTCTTATTTGGATCGTTATCCGGATTTGTTTAATCGGGCTGTTCTTGGCAGTTTTGGCACGCGTGCAAATTCAGTCCTTCAGGTAATTATAGATCAAGTTCAGTCTTATATTGAGCAGGGGCGTGGCGCTGAAATTGCGCCATTGATGATAGAGAAGTTTGGCCAACTTATTCCTGAGCATTTAAAGCGCCAAATTATTAGCCAGTTTAATGATATGAGTGAGGAGCAGTATGCATCATTTTATGAGCATAGTCGGTCGGTTACTCAGATGGGGGATCTTA
>NZ_LWGE01000138.1:0-424 GCF_001635315.1 Oleiphilus sp. HI0123 | reverse complement strand
ACAGGAGCAGCTTGGCGAGGATCAAACTCACTCAATGGAAAGTGCTTTTTATCAATTGATTGAGCAGCAGACGCAAACGATTATGCTAGCCAAAGTTAGAAAAGAGTATGCTTTTTCTGTAATCGATCCAGCTATTTCTCCTGAAAAGAAGGTAAAACCTAGACGGGTGTTCATAGTCCTGTTATTTATTCTAATTGGCGGTTTTTTCTCAGTAATTTATGTTCTCACTAAGTTCTTCGTTAAGAAATAAATTCTAGGTTTTTGTGGGCAGCACTGCATGAATATAAAGTGGCCAAAGAGCATGTTAATCCTCGTTATATTTACTGCTGCTGGAAGCTTGTCTAGTTTCTTGAGGGAGGTTTATATTGCTTATGAAATTGGAGCTAGTTCCGACCTAGATATCTATCGTCTTGCTGTATCATAC
>NZ_LWGE01000137.1:0-286 GCF_001635315.1 Oleiphilus sp. HI0123 | reverse complement strand
CGCTTTCCGGGCTTTCGGCGGCGTGCCACACGAGGTGTTGCTCGACAACGCTCGCGCCCTGGTCTTGCACCACGACCCTGTGAGCCGCGAGGTCGTCCTGCACCCGCGCCTGCACGCCTTCTCCCGCCACTGGGGCTTCCGGGTGCGGGCCTGCGCCCCGTACCGGGCGCGCACGAAGGGCAAGGACGAGCGCGGCGTCGGCTACGTCAAGAACAATGCCGTGGCCGGCCGCCGCTTCGCGAGCTTCGCAGCCCTGGAGGCGCATCTCGATGCCTGGACGCGGGAC
>NZ_LWGE01000136.1:0-511 GCF_001635315.1 Oleiphilus sp. HI0123 | reverse complement strand
CGCTCGTCAGAAGGTGATGTTTACAAAGTCAAGCTAAACAAACGCCCAACTAAGATCAAAACTAGTACTGGTGTTAAGCACCTTCCAGCACAATGGATCACCGTGGCCTAATAATCAGTGAGGAGAGACTACGCGCTCTCCTTGAAACTGAATTTGAAATGATCTGTCTACTGAACGGTGGGGTAGACAACTGGTCTTGGTATGGAGAATCTATGCCAAGTGAAGAAGAAACACAAAACTACGTAAATAACTCGATTAAGGAACTAAAAAATGGCTAAAGCACCTACTAAAGCAAACGACCCTAAAGTAGCTCGCAAAGCAGCGGCTCAACAACGTACTGCACAAAATAAAGCGGCTCGTTTGGCACGTCATGTGAAAGCACATGAGAATGATAAGCAAGCTGCCAAAGCTGTTGGTAAGCCAACCACCCCTCGTAAGGCTCCATCTACTAAGGGCAACTTCCGTAAGGTAAATAAAGCCTACCGTGACGGTGCAGGTCGCTTGCTTCCAG
>NZ_LWGE01000135.1:0-363 GCF_001635315.1 Oleiphilus sp. HI0123 | reverse complement strand
AAAACTTCTGCATTTGTGGTTTGCAAAGATGCTGCAACACTCAGGGAGCCTTTTAGTATTGAGGCAACTTCCAACACCCTTTCTTTTTGATTTTTCCCGGTCGAGACCAATATTCGTTTTGGCCACCCATACTCTAACTGAGTATCTGCGATAAGCGCTGCTTTTTCACGATCTTGTTTAAACATTCCAAAGTTTGCATCACTAATTAGAATGTCAGGAACGTCATCCACTCTTTCGGCGATATATGTTAATTCATCCTTTAACATCGTTCGCTGAGCGACTTTAGAGTAGTATTCATTTCCCTCTGTACAGAAGGTACAAGCAAAGGGGCACCCTCTCGTAGTATGAATCATTGGAATAAGA
>NZ_LWGE01000134.1:0-749 GCF_001635315.1 Oleiphilus sp. HI0123 | reverse complement strand
TACTTCCCTAGCGGATAATGAACAATGGCTCGACCTTCTTCATTTTCACCAAATAGGCTTTATTCCGCGATTTGAAAGTCAGGTTGATGACGACAGTTTTTTTATCGCTCCAGACGGAAAGTACTCGCCAAAGTCTGAGCTCAAGGCTAATATTGCAGCGTTTACTGGCGACAGCAGCAACCTTGAGCTTATTTGCCAGTTCCCTGCTCGTTTTCATTGGCTAACACAACAACTCCCTGAATTGAACTTCCCCGAAGCCAAGTGCCCAGATTATGAGGACTGGTTCGCCAAGATCGACCCTAAAAGCTTAACCTTAAGCTTCCCGGCGGCCTATCTGAACAGCCCCTCCTCAATGTTTGGACATACCTTTATTCGTATAGATCGCGCCTCTGGCAGTAATGCACTACTAGACTACAGCATCAACTTTGCCGCCAATGCCAACCCTGACGATAATGAGCTAGTCTTTACCTATAAAGGTCTTTCCGGTGGCTACCCCGGTGTCTTTACAATTCTCCCCTACTATGAAAAAGTCAAAGAATACAGCCACCTGGAGTCACGCGACGTTTGGGAATACGCTTTAGACCTGACACAAGAAGAGGTCGAACAGTTTGTCCGACACACCTGGGAAATAAGAACGGTTCATTTTGATTATTATTTTGTAGATGAAAACTGCTCCTACCAATTACTCACCTTATTGGATGCAGCCAGCGAACGCTTTAACTTCGTCGACGCCTTCAAACTCAGCGCAA
>NZ_LWGE01000133.1:0-229 GCF_001635315.1 Oleiphilus sp. HI0123 | reverse complement strand
GGTTTTGACCATAGAACCAACCATAACCACCACCAGCGTCTCCTGCAAAGATTGCAATGTGTGATTCAGGTGTTCCACCTTCTGGTTTAAATACAACGATGTCTCCAACTTCCATTGTAGAAACTTCATCAAAATATTTAAGTGTTCCGTTAGAATGACGTTGTTCCCAAATATCACGTACATAACCAGTAACAGTACAGTTAGCATATGGAACACCTAAATATTGACA
>NZ_LWGE01000132.1:0-6334 GCF_001635315.1 Oleiphilus sp. HI0123 | reverse complement strand
AGGCAAATTCATATCGGTGAGACAAAGGTCAAAGCTTTGTTCACTTAGGTAGGCCTTGGCGTCCATGATTGTCGCACTGCTACAGGTGTCTATCCCCATACGCATGAGTGTGATTTCTAACAGCTCTCGAATATCAGGTTCATCGTCGATAATTAAGGCGCGTTGCTTGGTCATATATTGAGTCTTGTCTGTCGCTTAGAAAGCATTAAGAAGAATAAGCCTATTGTTAAACAATTCGCTTGTGGTGAGCAAATACAATTCGAAAGCACGCACCAAGCTTAAGGTCTTTAAGAGCCTGATAAGCCTTATTGTCTAGTCGATGGTTATCAAACTTCCAATGCTGATGAAATTCGGTACTGGCCGGGTTGATATAGTCCAGATGAGCTTGGTTTGCTTCGCAGATTTCTCGTGATAAATACAAACCAAGTCCTGTGCCCTGAGATTCAGTGGTGAAGAATGGTTCAAATAAATGATGGGAGTTCTCTTCAGAGACTCCTTCACCCTGATCGATTACTTCGATATAGGCTTGGCCATCCTTTGTGGTTTTGGATAGCAATATAAATAACTGTGCGCTGCAATCTGACTTTAAGCCATGCCTAAGCCCATTGTCGATCAGGTTGATAAACACTTGCTCCATTTGGCTTGGGTCAAAGCGTGCTGTTGCGTCTTTGTCTGCAAGTATAATATTAATTCTGTCTGATGAGTGCAGGTGCCCTTTATATTCGCCGACGATTTTATCAATCCAGTTGGCCAAGGTGATGTCTTCAACTTCTGGCTCTGTTCGACGACTAAGTTGCAGAGTGTTTTCAATGATCTGATTTACACGCTTTGAGTGACGCTGGATGATATCCGTCATCTTATGGTCTGCCGGGTCAAGGTTTTCAGACTCAGCCAGGAGTTGTGTTGCGTGGCTAATTGCTCCTAATGGGTTTCTAACTTCATGCGCTATACTTGCGGTTAAGCGACCGAGAGAGGCCAGTTTCATATGTTGAGCTTGTTGCGCAGTCTTGCGAGTATCATCTAAAAAAACCAGGATGTCAGACTCTGCTTCATTTTGTAAGCGAGAGAAATTTGCCTGAACCAAAGGTTTTTCCTGGCTGACTCGAAAGGGAGTTGTACGTACGCCGGGTGCTTCTTTCCATAATGTTAGCCTATCAGCAATCAAGGAAGGTAAGGGCTGCTTTTCCGCCAGGCTGACTAAATCCAGGCAGGCATGGTTGATTAATTTAACCTCGCCTTGCTCACTACAGACGATAATACCTGTTCTCATGCTCTGGATAATCTGGTGGTTAAGCTTTTCCAGCTTTCTTAAATCTTGCTCTTGTTGTTTAAGTAAAGATTCATTTTCCGAAATCTTGATCGACAAATATTGGAGTATATAGGCACTCGCAAAGTACATGCAGCCAATCAGACCTGTCCGCGGGACATCGGAAAGTGAATTGAAGCCGTTAAGGAAGCGCTCACCCTCAATTAAAATAGTAAGCAGTGTGGCCCAGGCAGCGAATGAAAGTCCTATCCGTCCTCGAATAATGATATTACCTGCGGCGACACTGATAATGATCAGGTTAGCCAAACCACCAGAGATACCCGAGGCAAAATAGAACAAGGCATGCAAGAGCAGTATATCGAGAAGTAATGTAATAAAAATTTGCTTGGGGTGAGCGTCGATGAGAAAGCGAAATGCGAGTAGCCAAAAGAGGTTCAGCCCTAAATAAATTGGCGTAAGCGCCTCAAATATTAGAGGTGAGCGAAATTCTTGTACCACGCTGTGTTGCGATATTGATATTCCAAATAGCAGAATACTGACAACGACTCGATAAAAGTTATAGTAATTAAAAAGAGACTGGCTTTGCGGGGAGGTTTCCATAAACTTGGTTCTTGGGTCGTACTTATTCTGGTGTGGTAGGGGCGCCCGGATTGTTCCAGAGCTTTACCTGATTTCTGCCGTTATTCTTAGCTTCATACATTGCAATATCGGCACGCGTGACGAGCTCGTCAGCAGTCTTGGGGGACTTTTGAGATAAGCTGGATACACCAAAACTTGCAGTAAACTCGATAATATTGCCGTTTGATTCGAAGGCAGAGTTTGAAAATTCTTGGCATAGGGTGTTGGCAACATGCTCAGCTTCATTCAATGAGGTATCAACAAGCAAAATAATAAATTCTTCACCTCCGTAGCGCGCGATGATATCGCCTGAACGTGTGATAGTGTTTTTTAGAATTACTGCGGCATGGCGGAGGCATTCGTCTCCAGTTTTATGCCCATAGTTATCATTGATCGATTTGAAACGATCTAAATCGCATAATATGACAGACAACTCGCGGCGGTGCCGTTCAGCTCTTTTTAGCTCGATATGCAGGCGTGATTCAAAGTGCCGGCGATTGAATAGAGTGGTCAAGGAGTCGGTTGTAGAGGCTAACTCCAGGCGATTATTTGCTTGCTCAAGCTCGGTGAGCGCTCGTTGCATGGATTGAGTCCGCTCACGGACTTTGGACTCTAGCTGGGCATTGATAGTGGTTTGTGTTTCCAATAATTGCTCTTGCGACTCTCGTAGCCTCTTTTCACTTGAAAGTACAGATTCCTGGGCGAGAATGCGCATTTCTTTTTCACGGTTTATTCGGTTGGCTAGAGCAAGAGAAAGCAGGGATACCAAAAATAGAACACCAATTTGCCCTGCATTATTGGTAAAGAAATTGGCCGTCACGAGCCCGAATTTAACCGCGCCTAATGTACCAATCCCCAAGAAAGTTGTGGTCCAGGCGAGGCAGTAGTAGCGAGCATCAGAATGTCCCCGGAACAAAGCGATATACCCGAGTAGCATTGACATGGTGCAATTGATTAAAGCAAGAGCGCTGTTTAGACGTATCGTAATGCTATATGAAATGATAAAGGTCAGCACAAATGAGATGCTGGACACGACTGCTAAAGCTTGTGCAATGCGATAAGCTTTTGGGTTGGTTTCTTTGAGCTTTAAAAACTCAATAATCAGCACTAAAACGGTAATATTACAACCGCCGATAAAAACGGATATCGCGTAGCTATTCCATTCTAGAGCCTCTGGCCATAGATAGGCAAAGCCATAACCCTTTAGGCTTATTTGAAAGAGCAAGTAACTGAAAACGAAAAGAACATAGTAGAAATAGCTCATTTCCCTGATAGAGAAAAATAGCAATAAATTATAGATGACCATGATGCCGATGACGCCTGCCCAGATACCTTGCATCAGGTGGTCGTCAGAAGAAAATTTGGCATGACTCTCGGTGTCCCAGAGTATTAATGGTGCTTCGATAGTTCCCGCGGAAGCGATTCGCATGACGAACTCATTGCTTCCTTTGTTCAGTGTATACGGTAAAACAAAGTTTTGATGGCTTATTGGTCTTTGCTCAAAGGGATAGGTGTCACCGACTACATGCTGAGCAACAACTTGCCCTTTATTTACTTGATATAGTTCTACCTTATCCAGAAAAGGAATGGCTAGCTCTAGGTAAACATCGCTGGGCTTGTTGCTTGGGTTATCAATTCTAAACTTAAACCAAAAAGCTGAGTTGGTGAAGCCAAAGTTTGGGGAGGCTCGTTGTATGTGCTTCCATGCGTGTGTTTTATTTAGAATTGTATTAATACTATGGCGATGCTCCTCATCCTCTAAGTAGAGCATTTTTGAGCCTATCGGAATGCCTTGGCTTTTACCTGGTGTGTAAATTGTTGTGGGTGTAATACTCTGGTTAGGCGTAATGAAGCGGGTTTGGTCTGTTATCGATAAATTATCAGCATGAGCGCAGGTCACTGACATGAGTGCAATAATAAGCAAGCAGCAGCTAAAAGAACGCTTTATCAAATCCCTAATCTGGGGGCACATGGATGAGAGCACTAACAAACCTTGAACTAATGGCGAAAGAGTTGGACTGAAAAGGTCGTAATTTCCAGTTGATCTTTAAAAGTATAGGGCAAGTTGAGTGCTTGTCACGTTGACCAAGGATAAATCAACGTGACGAAGTTGGTATTCGTGGGATCTTACGTCTAAAGCGCTAGATCGATCTGAACAGGGCAATGGTCAGAACCCATAATATCGTTGAGAATATCGGCGGCTTTGATGTTGTCGCGCAAGCTTTGGGAGGCGAGGAAGTAATCAATCCTCCAGCCTACGTTCTTCGCACGGGCGCCGGCTCGATAGCTCCACCAACTATATTTGACGGTTTCAGGGTTTAGTTCTCGGTAAGTGTCTATAAAACCAGACGCAACGTAGCGGTCTAAACCGTCAATTTCTGCCTGCGTGTAGCCAGCACTTTTATTGTAGTTGGGCTTGGGACGGGCCAGGTCGATGTCTTTGTGCGCAACATTCAGGTCGCCACATAAGATAACTGGCTTGCTTTCTTCGAGTTTCTTTAAATAATCATTGAAGTCTTTGTCCCACTCTTGACGATAAGGCAAACGTTTAAGCTCACTACCAGAGTTTGGGGTGTAGACAGTAACCAAGTAAAAGCCGTCATACTCAGCAGCAATCACTCGACCTTCCTGATCGTGCTCTTCAATTCCCATATCGTATTGGACAGAAATAGGTGCGTGTTTGGTCAGAATAGCTGTGCCTGAGTAGCCTTTCTTCTCGGCAGAGTTACAGTAGATATGATAGCCCTCAAGATCTTTAAGTGCTTCCATCACCTGATCATCCTGGGCTTTGGTTTCTTGCAAGCATAGAACATCTGTTTCCATAGATTCGAGAGAGGAGAGAAAGTCTTTCTTCATCACCGCTCGAATACCGTTAACATTCCAAGAAACCAATCGCATTATAAAACCTCTCTTTAAATCAAATAACGTACACCAATTAATGCTCGCTAGAGCAGACGTACAGAAACGAGGGAGAGAGTTTAGTGAAAAAGGTTAAGGAAGAACAGGCTTAGGCACGATTTCGCAAATGACAGGTCAGTGGGTTCGCCGTAATTTGGTGTACACGAACCACCCTGTTATGGTGGTGAGGGAGTGTGGGGCCTTATAGGGTGCGCACTGCGCACCGCTAGTCGTGGCAAGGAGGCCTAGGGCGCTACGAGCCGCTGGCCTCATTAATGTCAGTCACATTCTGAGGATTGCTCAATTCCTCTAGAACTTCTGGTTTGCCCTTACATGCTTGAATAATCAGCTCCTTATGCTTGGCAAGTAAGAGGCCAAAGGATTCTGCTTGAGCTTCATCTACACCCGCTATTTGGCTTTCAATTAAGGTCGTAAATTGCTCACCAAGCTCTAGCATTTTGTCGTGAGCGTCTGCATCTTTTTTGTTTTCAAACATGACACCGTCCCGATCACATTTCCACATTGCAATGACTGGCATGACTCTTCTCCATCAAGCGATTATCAATTTAACTGTATATTAATACAGTATCGGGTTTAGTCAACCATTGTTTTTTGAACTTTTTGCTGCCATGGTGTTCTTAAGAGAATATTAGGGGCAGGTTGCGACCCTAATATTCTTTTAAGAACTTATGTTGCAGAAGAAACCATTTATGAACAAAGTCTTTTTATACTCTAGCTATTTTATCTTCGTCTTATTCGGGTTTAATGCATATGCTGAGGGAGAGAATACTGTCTCAATTGGAAAGTTTTCTGAATGGGGGCTGGAGGAATGGGAGTCGGTCGAATTCAATGATGAAACCTCTTATCGTTTGAAAGACGAAAGTGATAATCCCAAACTGAAGGTTTTGCATGCAATTAGTCAAGCTTCTGCTTCGGGTATGTTCAAGAAAATGAAAGTGAATATACAGAAGACTCCCTTTTTAAATTGGCGCTGGAAGGTCAATAAACCCTTAGCGAGTTTGCCTGAAGAAACGAAGCAAGGCGATGACTATGCTGCGAGAATCTATGTAGTCGTTTCTGATGGCTGGTTTTTCTGGCAAACCAAGGCCTTGAATTATGTCTGGTCGAGCCGGGAAGATGCGCCAGCAAGTTGGCCCAATGCTTATGCGCCTGACAACACTCTGATGATACCCTTACGAAATAATAGCGACGGCGCAGGGCAGTGGCATATAGAAAAACGAAATATTCAGGAAGATCTGAAAGCCTGGCTCGGCAAATCCTATGACGAAGTTGAGGCGATTGCGATTATGACTGATGCCGATGACTCCGGGTCGAATGCCGAAGCTGAATACGGTGATATATTCTTTTCGGAACGGTGATAGGGATTTCACGGATGGTCAAGTTGCTGAAATCCTGCAGTCTTAAAAACGCGCCATTCCCGTAGTCTTAAAGACGCGTCATTCCCGCAGTGTGTTAAGCGGGAATCCATTTTGCTTGATGCGCCGTGCTAGGTATCATGGATCCCGGCTGAAGAGCACACCGGGATGACGA
>NZ_LWGE01000131.1:0-553 GCF_001635315.1 Oleiphilus sp. HI0123 | reverse complement strand
ACCTTGGCGTCATAGTCGGCATAGGCCGCTTCGATGCCAGGGAACTCGCCGCTCTCGATCAAGGCGTTTCGAACACCCTGCTCCAACACCTCATCGGGGACGAGGCCCATGCCGGCGTAAATCTGGGTCGTCTGAGCACGCTTCAGGCGAATATCGGCCTTCTGGGCATCGCTCATCTGCCAGAGCGGGTTCCAGTTGTAGTGCACCTCCGGCGGCCGCTGGCCTAGCGCCGAGCGGATGATCATCTCGTCGCCGCGCTCAAGCTCAGGCGACAGGTCCGTATGCTGCTCGGCGGCGAGGCGGTCGTAATAGTTGGTTGTGTCGCTGTCGCCGGTAGACTGCATGCCGGAGGGCGAGTCGTTCAGCAGACGGGTGACCGGGATATCGGCGGCACCGGCTGCGACCTTGAGATAGAGTTGCAGGATCGGCGGGAAGCCCGCGAAATCAATCTGCCGGGTCTCCCACTTCTCGGCCGAGGCCTCATCGCCGCCTTGGAGCAGCAGCACGTTGTGCGCGCTCTTGAGCAGGGCGGCGTTGGCGAACCGGCTTGTGA
>NZ_LWGE01000130.1:0-302 GCF_001635315.1 Oleiphilus sp. HI0123 | reverse complement strand
GGCTTATATTACAGCTTATGCTAGACGTTATTTGGTGGAGTCCATTCATGAAAATTGGGATCGATTCTTATATTGTGATACAGACTCCATGGTTATTTTAGGTCAAGCTAAAGGAATCACAATGGGAGACCAACTTGGTGATTGGGATTTGGAAGGTGTTAGTCAAATTGCTCGTTTCGTAAGACAAAAAACGTATATTATGTACGGGTTTAAGAAAAGCATTCCAGCTAATGGTTTTAAAGTTTCAGATGAAAGCGAATATGATTTTGATTATGAAGACGTAGACGGTATCACAACAATAC
>NZ_LWGE01000129.1:0-2199 GCF_001635315.1 Oleiphilus sp. HI0123 | reverse complement strand
TATCTGCATTTTCTTTACAGAAAGTGTGAACCAACTTAGTGAAGTTCTTAAGTGCAGCACCTTGCGTCATTAGAACTTTACGGCCTAACAAGTCAAGTGCCTGGATACCAGTTGTACCTTCATAAATTAGTGCGATACGCGTATCACGAACGATCTGCTCCATACCCCACTCAGCGATGAAACCGTGACCACCGAATACCTGAACACCGTGGTTAGCAGCCTCGTAACCAGCTTCAGTACAGAAAGCTTTAAGAATAGGCGTTAAGAAGCCTAACATCTCGTCAGCTGCTTTCTTCTCTTCATCACTACCGTGCTCTACCAAATCAGCCTGTTGCGCTGCGTAGTAGATCATTGCACGAGAACCTTCAGCGATAGACTTCTGAGTTAGAAGCATACGGCGAACGTCTGGGTGAACAATGATTGGGTCAGCTTTACCTTCCGGGTTCTTCTTACCAGTCAAAGAACGCATAGCTAGACGCTCTTTAGCGTAAGTTAGCGCACCCTGGAAAGAACCTTCAGCAGCAGCAAGACCTTGAATAGAAGTACCGATACGTGCAACGTTCATGAATGTGAACATGCAGTTTAGACCCTTGTTTTCTGGGCCAATCAACCAACCTTTTGATGCATCAAAGTTCATCACACAAGTTGCGTTACCATGGATACCCATTTTGTGCTCGATAGAACCACAGGTAACGTTGTTTTTCTCGCCTGGATTACCGTCTGCATCTGGCAACAACTTAGGTACGATAAACAGAGAAATACCCTTAGTACCTTCTGGTGCGCCAGGAAGACGTGCTAGAACAATGTGAACGATGTTATCAACCATATCGTGCTCACCGGCAGAGATGAAGATCTTCGTACCCGTGATGTTGTAGCTACCATCAGCATTTGGCTCAGCCTTAGTAGTCAAAATACCTAGGTCAGAACCACACTGAGGCTCTGTTAAACACATGGTACCCGTCCACTCACCGCTGATCAGCTTAGTTAGATAAGTTTCCTGCTGCTCAGGCGTACCATGCTCTTGAATTGTCGCACGTGCACCGTGGCTTAGGCCTGGATACATACCCCAAGACCAGTTAGCAGTACCAATCATTTCACTCAAAGCGATGTTGATGGACTCAGGTAGACCTTGTCCACCGTGCTCAACAGGCGCGTTCATTGAAGGCCAGCCGCCTTCTACAAATTGGTTATATGCTTCTTTAAAACCTGTTGGCGTTTTAACACCATCTTCACTCCAAGTACAACCTTCCTGGTCACCTACTTGGTTAAGAGGAGCTAGTACTTCTTCACAAAACTTTGCACCTTCGCCGATGATCGCTTCGACCATGTCTGGAGAAGCATCATCTGCTCCTATGGTTGCGTAGTGCTGTTCACTGTTCAAAACTTCGTTCATGATGAACTTAATTTCTCGTAGGGGAGCTTTGTATTCTGGCATAGCTAAAAACCTCAAATATATTTATTTACGTTTTAACGCTTGTTAAAAACTAATAAAATTCGTTTATTAACGTCGACTCTTACAGTCAATCAGGTCACCCACCGTATTAAGCTATTCGTTCATAGCAGGTCGTTGAGTGGGTCACTTCAATTCGAGCATTTACTCGATTTTCAAGCATTGAATATCAAACGACTGTTTGAAACATACGTTTGCTTAAAGCCAATGTCAAGATTTCCTTACAAAAAATCCGATAATTCATATGAAAAAAAAGCGCATAGCGGACAGGAAAATACCGCCACCAAACCACGACATATCGGCAAAATTAGTTGTAAAACAGAAGATTAGCAGCTTTTTTAAAAACTGCACTGAAATAGAAAAGGGAATTTGTAATTTTTTATTGTTTTAGATTAGGTCGTCAATATCAGAAACAGTTTTTTGATCAAGTGAAGCAATTCTTTCGAATTCCTGAACACTTAAAACCTGAGCACTGCGTTCATCTTTTCGAGCGTCGGTCTGCTCTTTCTCTTTCTCAAGGCGATCTTTATTCTCTTGAGCTTGTAGCTGTGTTTGCTCTAACTCTTGAGCTTGTAGCTGTGTTTGCTCTAACTCTTGAGCTCTCTTTTCAACCAATTCAGCTTGAGCCTGAGCTATTACCCTTTGAGCCTGAGCTGCCACAGCACGATCCTGACCAGAAGGCTCGGCAGGAGCATTCGCTGCAGCTTTGACCGTATTCATTTTTGAAATTGTAGCTTGAGGGTCATTGG
>NZ_LWGE01000128.1:0-312 GCF_001635315.1 Oleiphilus sp. HI0123 | reverse complement strand
GCGCGAATTCGATGTGATCATATGGGGAGCAAGTGGTTTTACAGGCCGCTTAGTTGCCGAATACTATCTAAATACCTACGGCCTCGATGGCGAACTAAAATGGGCAATGGCTGGACGCAACCAAACCAAGCTTGAAGAAGTTCGAAAAGGCTTAGGTAACGATAACATTCCTCTTATTCTTGCCGATAGCCACGATACGGCTAGCCTGAATGAACTGGCAAAACGTACTAAAGTCGTCTGCACAACGGTCGGTCCTTACGCTAAATATGGAAACGAATTAGTCGCCGCATGTGTCGAGAACGGCACTGACTA
>NZ_LWGE01000127.1:0-318 GCF_001635315.1 Oleiphilus sp. HI0123 | reverse complement strand
CTTCAATCTAGGGATGCCGCAGCTCAAGCAGCCCTGACAGATATCACCTTCCCAATATTAACCAGCGCTTTTACCATTGCATTAGGCTTCTCAATCCTCTTGTTGTCAGAGTTTCAGCCTATTTTCAACCTCGGACTTCTCATTAGTATTACCATGCTAGTGTCTGCGCTATGTACACTTTTTATCATGCCAAACCTTCTGAAATTAGCTAAGGTAGGAAAAGTAGTAGAGCAGGAAGAAGAGCTCGAACCTTCGATGCTTGCAGAGGGCTAACCAGCCCTACTCAAAAACCTTATATTTTTGATATACCTGAGTGCA
>NZ_LWGE01000126.1:0-783 GCF_001635315.1 Oleiphilus sp. HI0123 | reverse complement strand
AAATACATAATTACATGTATTTGAAGTGTTACTAAAATTATGACCGTAGAATGACTAAAAACAATTAAAAGAAAAGTACATTTTTGAACAGTAGTGAGTGATCTTAGGGCTTTCAAAAGTGAGCGCTTCCTGCTCTTTTGATGGGTTATGTCTACAGTTCAATAATGCTCGCTTTTAACTCAAAGTTAGCGGTTTACTTGGCTCCCGATAAAGAACGCTAATGCTCACTTTCAATCATTCACTCGATAATCAATCTGGCTGTTTCATCCTTATCAATTAAGTCTACTTGAACGTCCGACTAGCGGACAAAATTACCCTAGAATGTTGACCCAAATAGACGCGAGATCAATACGGGTACGGCAGTCTCTACGCGTAGAATTCTTTCGCCTAAATGAACTCCTTCAAAACCGGCTTCTTTGAGCTTGTTTACTTCATACTCAGTAAAGCCACCTTCGGGGCCGATGATTAAGGTGCAGGCTTCTTCGAGATGATGTGGGCAGACCTGTTCTTCTCTAGGGTGGGCGACTAGTTGGCGTGTACCTTTGGAAAGTGCAGGTAATTCATCTTCAACAAAGGGCTTGAAGCGCTTTTTGATATGAATTTCGGGCATCACGGTATCCTGAGCTTGTTCTAAGCCAAGGATGCAATTCTCTAGAATTTTTTCTTCACTTAGCCAGGGGCTTTGCCAAAAGCTCTTTTCTACCTTCCAGGCATTGAGGAAATAGATTTTCTTCACGCCCATTGTTGTGGCGGTTTGAATGATTCGCTTTAACATTTTTGGTC
>NZ_LWGE01000125.1:0-323 GCF_001635315.1 Oleiphilus sp. HI0123 | reverse complement strand
ATATTTACGGATGAAGTATATCTGGTCGAGTTGTTGATACATGAGATTTCTCATCGCAAGCTCTATATAAAAAATGATACTAAATTTAACGAAAACTTCGCTACGGCTGTTGGTACGATTGGCGCTGAGCTTTGGTATAAGAACCAAAGTCAAACACATAAATATCAAGAATATCAGCAAGCAAAAGCAGAGCAAAAGAAGTTAATGAGCTTTGTTTTGAGCTACAAAGATAAACTTCATGATGTCTACCAGGACGACTCATGGAGCGTAGAAAAAAAACGTAAAGAGAAAGATAAGCTGCTGAAGGAAATGAAACTCTCCTT
>NZ_LWGE01000124.1:0-906 GCF_001635315.1 Oleiphilus sp. HI0123 | reverse complement strand
TGATTTAGCGACTCACCGAGGTTACGACTCAGACCACCCACGCGTAACGGGTGATGTAGGTAAAGCAGGTGTGGCGATTGATTCAGTCGAAGATATGAAAATTCTTTTCGACGGCATTCCGCTTGATAAAGTATCGGTATCCATGACCATGAACGGCGCAGTCTTGCCAATCCTGGCTAGCTACATCGTTGCAGCAGAAGAACAAGGCGTTTCACAAGAACAGCTTTCAGGCACTATCCAGAATGACATTCTGAAAGAGTTTATGGTGCGCAATACCTATATCTACCCACCAAAACCATCCATGAGGATTATTGGCGATATTATCGGCTACACCTCCGAGAACATGCCTCGCTTTAACAGCATTTCAATCTCCGGCTACCATATTCAGGAAGCCGGTGCTGATGCAGCGCTGGAACTAGCCTACACACTTAGCGATGGCAGAGAGTATGTTAGAACTGCACTGAAAGCTGGTTTGGACGTCGATGCCTTTGCGCCTCGCCTTTCCTTCTTCTGGGGCATTGGCATGAACTTCTATATGGAGATCGCCAAGCTCAGAGCCGGTCGCTTGTTATGGCATAAGATTATGGACGAGTTTAGACCTAAGAACCCCAAATCTTCTATGCTTCGAACCCACTCGCAAACATCAGGCTGGTCTTTGACCGAGCAAGACCCTTACAACAACGTGATTCGTACCACCATCGAGGCGATGGCTGCGGTATTTGGTGGCACTCAGTCGCTACACACCAATGCCCTGGACGAAGCGGTTGCACTACCAACAGAATTCTCTGCTCGTATTGCGCGAAATACTCAGATCATCCTTCAAGAAGAAACAGGCATTCCTCAGGTTGCAGACCCTTGGGGGGGCTCCTACATGATGGAAAGCCTCACGCAGCAGATTGCTGATCG
>NZ_LWGE01000123.1:0-487 GCF_001635315.1 Oleiphilus sp. HI0123 | reverse complement strand
ACACTTCGATACCTGACCTTTAACCGGGTCAAGCTGTGGTGCGTTATAAGGACAAACCCAAGTACAGTAACCACAACCAAAGCAGGTATCAGGATCCTGGAGTACCGCACCATATTCAGTATGCTTGGTATAAGCCTTTGTTGGACAGCCCTTCAAACAAACCGGGTCGTCACAATGGTTACACGCCATTGATATGTTCATGCGCTTATAGTCAGGGTAGGAACCCCCTTCTACATAACCAACCGAGCGGAAAGCCAAGTGAGCCGGATTTTCATTCTTTTCACTACAAGCGGCTTCGCAGGCATGGCAACCGATACAGTTGTCAGCGGTAAAGTGAAATCCGTGCTGCTTGTTTCGATTAGGGTTGCAACCTACAGAGGGGTTTTCATTGATCTGCATCGATCGCCCCTGCTCGAACGCGCCTTCGGTCAGATCCAATAAGTCAATCTTCTGCCCATAGCGGTTTTCTTCGCTTTCGTTCTTCTTC
>NZ_LWGE01000122.1:0-6521 GCF_001635315.1 Oleiphilus sp. HI0123 | reverse complement strand
CTTACTGACATCGACCATCACTAAACCGTCGATACAATCACCAAAGTCAGGGTCAACACCAAAGCCCAAGAACTTTAGGCCACCCGGTTCACATAGGTCGCTATACTGCTTGTACAAAGTCGGCACGCTACAGCCCATATTCGACAAGATGTTCTTAAGAATCATAAAGTCTTCTTTATAATCCGTACCTGAAAAATTCTGGCTCAAGGCATCAAGCAGATCGTTTGAGAGCAAATAGGGGTGCTTCGATACAGCCTTAGGCCGAGATTCCGTCTCGTCAAAGCTGCCAAAATAAAGAGTGAAGAAGTAAACTAATAAATCTTTTGCTGCTTTAGGCAGGTCGTTCGAGATACTGACCGGACCATATAAGTATTTCACATCAGGGTTCTTGCTTAAGTAAGAACCGATGCCATACCAAAGGTAATCCAAACTTCGTTTGCCCCAATACTTAGGCTGAACAAAACTTCGCCCAAGTTCCGCCCCTTGCTTTAGTAGAGGAAGCATTGACTCGTCATAATCAAAAAGGCTGGCGCTGTATAAGCCCTGAATACCCTGCTGTTCGATAATGTCTTTGGCATTGCCCAGGCGATAGGCACCGACAATCTCCAACTCATTTTCATCCCATAAGACCAATTGACTATAGGACGAGTCATAGTGGTCAATATCACGCCGCTCACCTGTTCCCTCGCCCACTGCGCGAAAGGCAATTTCCCTTAAGCGGCCAATCTCTCTCAATACCGCGCAGCTTCCTTCGTTCTTATAGAGAAAGATCTGTTTATTATCACTGGTCTCACCCAATCGGTTTTGAGAAGCAATAAGCTGCTTAAGTATTTGACGTGATTCAGGGTGAGCAACCGGTGACTGGGTTTGCCATATCCCCTTTTTACCCTTACCCACTTTATAGAGGTGTTTTTTGAACAGTTTGACCTGAGTCTTAACTGGCAAACCACTCTTGGCATAGGTCTCATGAATGACAAGCTTACCGACACGGATCGCAACCGTCTTGCGTGTTTGCTTATACATTTCAGGCACAAGCATCATGGTAGAAAGCGGCTTATAGATCGCAGACACACCGTAAAACAGAGCAGAGTTTGCTGCATCAATATACAAAGGCAACACCGGCGCATTCATTTCTAAAGCTATATCAAGAAAGTCACGACGCCACTTGGTATCCGTCACCCCACTCGGGCGAATACGGGATAATTCTTCACTGGGGAAAAAGATCAGCACACCTTCTCGCTCCAGGTGTTCTTTCAAAGCGACATTACGTGTTTTAGCCGTATTCTCGGAGTAAGGCTGACAAGCCAAAGTAATCGGCGCAAGCGCATCTAACTCATGAACGCCTTCATCGACCACAACACGCACGTCTGACCTTACATCACTTACCAACTTGAATACCGCCGCTGCATCCAGAGTACCTAAAGGATGATTGGCGATAATCACCAAGCGGCCTTCAGTCGGAATTCGTTCTTTCTCATTCCAAGGCGTCTGAAAGGAAAACTCAAAGTGCTGAAGAATCTGCTCGACAAACTCAACACCTTTAAGGTGAGGATGATCTCGCAGGAAAGAGTCTAAGGTTTTTCGTGAACGAGATAGTGAGCTAAGCGGTGCTCGTAATATCTCGGGAATCCCACCGTTTTTATCGGCAAGGCCATCATTGCTAGACATGCGCTCGACAGCAGGTTGAAGTGTACCGTTTGTTTTCTCACTATCTACTGCCTTGTTAACCAACAAGCTCTGAAAACCCATACCTAGACTCCTGTGTTTTTAGGCAGGATAGTAATTCAGTGTGAAGCAAATGTGACGCTTTGGTGTCAGTTTGATGTCAATGGGATCACCACGGAACACAGTTGATAAACTTGACCCTAACCCGGTAGCCCTTTAAATTGCTTGCCTACTCATACGAATTCGCCACGAACAAGAGAGCCAAAATGAAATATATCGACACCCCAAACTTCGGCGCACCTGATGTCATGCAAGTTGCTGAAGGCGAACGCCCTGGCATTCAAGAAAATGAAGTACTGGTGAAGGTAGCAGCAGCCGGCGTTAATCGCCCTGACGTGATTCAGCGACAAGGCAACTACCCGGCCCCAAAAGATGCGTCACCCATATTGGGTTTGGAAGTAGCCGGTGAAGTGGTCGAAGTCGGTTCTGCCGTTACTACCTTAAAACAAGGCGATAAGATTTGTGCACTCACCAACGGTGGTGGCTATGCCGAGTATGTAAATGTACCAGAAAGCCAATGTCTACCCGTTCCTGAAGGCTACTCAATGGTGGAAGCAGCAGCCTTGCCAGAAACCTTCTTTACAGTGTGGTCAAACGTGTTTGATCGCGGTCAGCTGAAAGCGGGCGAGACCTTTCTTATTCATGGCGGTACCAGCGGCATCGGTACCACGGCGATTCAACTAGCCAAAGCGATGGGCGCAAAAGTCTATGCCACCGCAGGCAGCGATGAGAAAGCAAAAGCCTGTGAAGCGCTGGGTGCAGAGCTTGCAGTGAACTACAACGAACAAGACTACCTGCCCACTATCAAAGACCACAATGACGGCAAAGGCATCGACGTAATTCTTGATATGGTTGGCGGTGAGTATATTCAGAAGAACCTCTTCCTCGCCGCGATTGAAGGCCGTATTATCAATATTGCTTATCTTCAAGGCCCGATCAACAAGGTAAACTTCTTGCCCGTGATGCTAAAGCGTTTAACGCTGACCGGCTCGACGCTACGTCCTCAATCTTTGGACGCTAAGGCCGCAATTGCGCAACAGCTAAAAGAAAAAGTCTGGCCGCTGCTAGAGAACAAAACCATTAAGCCTGTGATCGCCAAAACCTTCGCACTCGAAGATGTTGTTGAGGCGCATACTCTAATGGAAAGCAATGCCCATATCGGCAAAATTATTTTAGACCTTTCACACTAAGCACTCATTCCACAAAGAGAACAGCGAAACATGCAAGCGCCTATCAAGCCCGAGACAATCAATGATCTGGACCTGTCGAAAGACTTCAATATAGGCCTTGCGTGCACGCGCCCTCAAATTCCCAACTTTGATATGCAGTCTACCGCGCTCATCGTTGACCATGGCGATGAGAGTAACGAATTACATCAAGCTTATTCTTATCAGCAACTCGATAAGGCATCCAACCAATGTGCTGCACGGTTAAGTGAATTGGGCTTGATAAAGGGTGACAGGGTCATGCTTTGGCTACCGAATGTTATCGAGTTCCCGATTGCCTTTTATGGCACAGTTAAGCTTGGCGGTATTGCGGTGCCCAGCTCTATTCTGCTTAGCGGCGACGAGATTGATTACCTGGCGAAGGACTCTGGTGCCAAAGTGCTGATCACCACCGCTGCGCTGGCCGAGAAGCTACACCTGGATACACTAGAAGAGTCAGAGTTGGCTCATGTTTTGATTATCGACGAACTCGCCGAGACCGCCAGCACAAGTAGCAAGATTAAGTTTCAAAGCTTTGCAAACTTACTAGCAAGTTCATCCGATGACGAAATCGCAGTCAATACCTGCTATAACGACCCGGCCTACTTAGTCTACACCTCTGGCACCACGGGTTATCCAAAAGGCGTATTGCATGCTCACAGGGCTTTGCTGGGTCGCTTACCCGCGGCCTACCATTGGTTTGATTACCAAAGCGATAAAACTGACCGCATTCTGCATTCGGGTAAGTTCAACTGGACCTACGTACTCGGCACCGCCATGATGGACCCGATGCTGCTAGGCAAAACCGTCGTTGTTTATAACGGCGATGCCACGGCAGAAACCTGGCCGAAGCTGATCGCCAAGCACCAATGCACAATCTTTATCGGTGTACCAACCATTTATCGCCAGATCATTCAGAAAACTGAATTTTCAGCTAAAGATGTACCGACACTTCGCCACTGTATGTGTGCAGGCGAGCATCTTTCAGATGAAATGCTTGGGTTATGGCAAGACCGCTTTAATCAGGATATTTACGAAGCTATCGGCATGTCTGAATGTTCTTATTATTTATCGCATCACCCTGCTCGCCCCATTCGCCCGGGCTCTGCGGGTTGCCCTCAGACCGGGCATAAAATACATCTACTCGATGAGAACTTAGAGCCAGTCAAAGACGGTGAAGAAGGCATGCTTTGTATCGACGAGCAAGACTTAGGACTGTTCATTGAATACTGGCAACTGCCGGACACCACACAAGCCACACGCAAAGGCGGCTATTTTCTCACCGGCGACTACGCCAAACGAGACGAAGAAGGCTATGTTTGGTTCCTCGGTCGACGTGACGACATCATCAACAGCTTTGGCTTTCGTATTTCACCCCACGAGATTGAACGGGTATTGAAAACCCACCCCGACGTCGCTGATTGTGTCGCTCTCGAAGAAGAGATCGGGCCAGATAAGAACTTGGTCGTGGCGAGCGTCATTCGCCATGAAAGTAGCACGCTAGATGAAACAAGCCTATTAGCCTTTGCAAACGAACATTTGGCTCAATATAAAGTACCTAAAAAGATTTACTTCACCCAACTGTTCCCCCGAACGGCCAACGGCAAAGTGCTTCGCAAGCAAATGAAGGCAGATTTAAAGAACTAAATACGCCTTAATAAAGTAAGCAAACCTCTAAGCAACAGGTAGTGTGTGTCTTCACTGGCTATTGTCACAAGTACTTGAAATTGCTTAGCGCGTTGCGCTTATTCGATTAGGACGAGCAACTATAGTGCGAGACACCGCCAGCCCCGAAAAAGACCTCGGGCTTCAAACGGTAGAATTTATTTTTCACCTCTAATGTCTGCTCATCGTATGGTTTGCTCAACACGTCTTGTAATTCCTTTACGAGCGTATAGTCACCTTTCATCGCCTGTTGATACGCTGGCACGACCAACCATTCACGCCAGGTGTATTTTGGGTTGACGCGCTTCATCTGTAACGACAGAGCTTCGGCGCCCTCCTCAATGTTTATCAGCCCTCTCCAGGTCTGTAACCACTGCGACCATGCTTCTTCCTTTTCATCACTCAGGTCTTTATAGAAGCTTTTCTTAAGCGTCGAGACATCTTCAGGAAGCTCTGACAGCTCGCGGAAGAAGAGGGTGTAGTCAACAGAGGTTTGAACCATTAGCTTTAAAAGCTGATTGAATAGCGTTCCATCAAACTTATTAAGCCCCAGCTTAGACGCCCACATTGATTCCATTTTCTCTTGAATCACAGCAGTGAAGCCTGAGCGTATCTCATTAAGCTTTTCTAATACATCGGGCTTCGATGCAACAAGGGGTCGCAATGCCGAGCAGAAACTCTCAAAATTTGCCTCGGCAGCAGCATGTTGATTGAAAAACGAAAAGTGATGCCCGCCACCACTCCAAGGCTGATAAAACGGTTCAAACACTTCGCAGAACCCGAATGGACCATAGTCAAGGGTATACCCCCCCGCTGCGCAGTTGTCACTATTGAAGTTGCCTTGGCAATAACCTACGCGAAGCCAGTTTGCGACAAGCGCGCTTAAACGCTCACGAAACTCGCTAGCCAACCGCAGTAATTTATCTTCGAACGATAGGTCTTCATTGATCTCACTTTTGTATTCACGATCAATCAAATGCAAAACGATCATCTTTAACTCTTCGAGAGCTTTTGGATGAGCCTTGCTACGCGCTCGACGAGCAAACAGTTCAAGCTGCCCGACCCGTAAGAAAGACGGTGCGACACGTGTTGAAATTGCAACCGGGTTCGATACCATAATATCCGGATCTTGGGAGTAAGAACCTTCAGAATACCATGGGCGATCAACGGTCTCTGAGCCAGATACATAAAGGCATAAGGACCTAGATGTTGGCACCCCTAGTTGGTGCATATGCTCCTGAACCAGAAATTCTCTAATACTCGAGCGCAGCACTGCTCGCCCATCCGCACCACGACAATATGGCGTTCGCCCACCACCCTTTAGCTGCATCTCCCAACGCTGACCATTGATGACAGCCTCAAGGACAGATACTGCACGGCCATCCCCGTAACCGTTGCCTGTGCGGAACGGACACTGTTGAATGTACTCCGTGCCATAAATCGACAGCGCATAGCCAGTTGCCCAAGCTGTTTGTCTCATAGGTTCTGGCACATGCGACATATCACCAGAGAACAAACGACGGAAGCCTTCCGTTTCCACCAAATTGTCGTCAAAACCCAGTTCGCTGAAAAACTTCCTGCTGTGAGCGACATAGTCAGGCTCAGGAATAGGCGTCGGCTTTACAGGGACATAATGTCCCGAAAAAACTTGTCGAGGCGCGTAATCATCCCCACTGGCCGTCGCCTGAGGGTCGCACCGAAGGTTATTCATTAGTGAATAGTCGGCTAATTTAGCCAGTTCATCGAGATTCGTTATGGGAGTAGATATATCATTAAGCTGCTTGTTAGCCATATTAATTGATGAACCTTTTCTAATTACTCTAAATCTGAGGAGATACCTTGTCTCAAACTATCACATTATCGACCTAAACCGAAAACACTTGGCACTCTGTGTAAGCTAATTGCTTGGTGTCCTCTACAGGTAAA
>NZ_LWGE01000121.1:0-1317 GCF_001635315.1 Oleiphilus sp. HI0123 | reverse complement strand
AGTATTGCTTTGCTCTTGGAGCGCATTTAACTCAAAGCCATTGTCGCTTTGAGTTAATACAGATACGCGTTGTTGAGCGCTCTTCAAGGTGTTTTGGCAGTCTTTGCTTAGCTTGACGCCTTGTTCAAAAGCGTCAAGAGATTGTTCCAAAGATAGCTGTCCTTGCTCCATTTTATTGACGATTTCTTCGAGAGCTTGTAGTGAAGTTTCAAAGTCATTAATTGAATCGGAAGAGGACATAAAAATCTCAACTAAAAAAGAGGTAAAAAACAGGAACTTTCAATTTTTCGGGCTACACTAATTGTAAATTAATATGTATTAGTGTGACTACTGCCAGGCGACATAGATCGTTTGATCACGTAAACCTAATCGNACAATTATACATACAGATGAAACTTCCTTGTAACAAAATCACGTAATTATTTTCTTTTTAGCGTGCTTGGAAGTGTCTTGAATTAATAGTCAATTTCAATAGTTGAAGGCATTAAGTGGCATATCTGTAAGATGGGAATTTTTTTCTAGGAGCGTTTAGTGGATTTAGCAACCCTCATTGGCTTACTTGGTGGCTTTTGTATCGTTGCATTTGCAATGACCCTGGGCGGCTCAATAGTTATGTTTATCGACGTACCCTCGGTTTTGATCGTGCTAGTTGGTTCCTTTCTTGTTTTGATGATGAAATACAACCTTGGGCAGTTTCTTGGCGCAGGAAAGACTGCAGCCAAAGCGTTTATGTTCAAGTTGGAGTCGCCTGAAGAAGTGATTACTTTGGTCGTAGAGCTGGCAGATGCAGCTCGAAAAGGTGGTTTGCTATCGCTTGAAGGGAAGGAGATAAATAATGACTTTCTAGCGCGTGGTATTGCTCTCTTAATCGACGGCCATGATGAAGACGTTGTTAAAACAGTTCTGACGAAAGATAAGAATATGGCCGTTGCGCGGCATAAGGCAGGCGCAAGTGTTTGGTCTGCTCTAGGAGACCTGGGGCCGGCGATGGGAATGATTGGTACCTTGATCGGTTTGGTTGCGATGCTGTCCAACATGGATGACCCGAAGTCCATTGGTCCTGCGATGGCGGTAGCTCTATTGACCACGCTATATGGAGCGATGCTTGCAAATATGGTTGCTATCCCTTTTGCTGACAAACTGACTCTTAGAATGGAAGAGGAAGAGTTGATCAAGTCCATGTCAATCGATGCCGTTTTGGCGANTCAGGCTGGTCAAAACCCACGTGTTATTGAAGCTATGTTGAGAACCTACTTGTCTGAAGGCAAGCGAGAAACAGGTGAAGAATAGTTCTGGTTTATTAAGCAGCCTGTATGT
>NZ_LWGE01000120.1:0-233 GCF_001635315.1 Oleiphilus sp. HI0123 | reverse complement strand
CTGTTGCTTTTAGTTGTGTTACTTTCAGTTCCGTTGGTTGTACTAGAACCAGTTTTGGCGTCGGTTGAATCGTCAGAAGAAATAGTCTTATTGCTGTTTGTGTTATCTGTAGTAGATGTTGAATTATCTGTACTATTAGTATCTGTAGTAGTTGATCCACTTTTAGATTCAACTGTTTTAGCTTGTGTATTATCTGTTCGTTCACTCCTACCATTATCCTTAACATTTGAATT
>NZ_LWGE01000119.1:0-302 GCF_001635315.1 Oleiphilus sp. HI0123 | reverse complement strand
ATGCCTATTGCTCCACGCTGTCAAACTTTCAAGGAAGCGTACACCTTCGACTACCCTGAAGCAGTAGCCTTCGCTGATGCTCAAAACTCTGTAATGTGGTTTCATCACGAGATCAACGTAGAAAAAGACATCCAAGACATTCGTGTCAATATGACACCTGCTGAGGCACATGGTGTAATTACTACACTTAAGCTGTTCACACTGTATGAACTAGTGCTAGGTAATGAGTACTGGGGCGGTAGATTCAAGCGTATGTTCCCTAGACACGATTTCCGTCAAATGGGTAATGCGTTCTCATTTAC
>NZ_LWGE01000118.1:0-633 GCF_001635315.1 Oleiphilus sp. HI0123 | reverse complement strand
ATTTCTCGGAACTGAGCAAAACTTTGATCCTGTTTACTCCCATCTTCACCTTCTATCGGCTTAGTTAAAGCTGGTGAAACAATCTTTCGGTACATGTTTCGAACAACTATGCCCTTAGCAATCTCCCAATCGAAAGAATCTTCACTATTACTTGTTCTAACGGGAAAGTAGCCATTTAGAGAGTTAATATTGGTAACTGTGAGATCTTTTTTAAGTATCGACATCTTATAACCCACTCACTCTAATTTCGTTGTCTGAATTTTCTTTTAGTTTGAGACGCTCATCTCCAGAATATAAGAAAAGTACTTTTGACAGACTGGCCATTCTTGTAATTTTGACGACAAGTTCATCCAGCAAAACAATACTATTTTTGTCATGTTTGTTTGGTCGATAGCCCAAACAAATATCTAACATTAATGACAGCAAATTCACGCTTACAGGTATGGGAGCTAAAGTATGTTCATTTACCTTTAGATAGACATTAAAAGCAGCAAGGTCTTTTCCTAGATCTTCTTCGATAGACTTATAAACAACACTGAGCTCCATTTCAGATGCTAGATCACATCCGCCATGAGAAGATATATAGAATTCATCTTTTGAAAGATAAGGAGCATTCCTATTCGCATGCTTGTT
>NZ_LWGE01000117.1:0-978 GCF_001635315.1 Oleiphilus sp. HI0123 | reverse complement strand
GTTATGAGAAAATTCAAGAAGAATCAATAAAAGAAAAGCTACTTTATTTGAATGTTCGACCTGATGAGTTGGAGTATCTTAATGGGCAAGCTAGGCGATGTGGCATAGACGTTGCTCGAAGAATTGCTAGTAATGAAGCCGATAGGAATTCAACTAAAAAAAGACAATCGCATGTAACCCAAAAACCAACGCTGACTAGAAAGAAGCCAGTTAAATTTAATCTAGGATTTAAGCTAGACCAAGAGCTTAAACCTAGGAAAGAAAAAAAAGGGCCTAAATTTAAGCTAGGTTTCAAACTAGGCGATGAAACCAAAGAGCCAAAAGTTATGCAGCCAGATAAGCTTAGGAATGAAAAAATTGAATCCAAAGATAGCACTACAACTAATAGCAATAAAATCGAAAAGAAGGAAGCTAAATACAAATTACCAATTAATAAGCACCTCGACGAATGATAACACCATGCAAGATTTAAAGGGCTTTTGATAAGGATTAAGGGGGTTCACATCTATACCAAGGAAACTGCCGCTCCGCATCGCCATATGATCTGTAATAGCTCAGGCTTGATCAACATAACCCAAATCATATATAGACAAAATATTAGAAAGAAATTCTCCAAGTGGATATATAAGGCTCTCTATGTAATTCAACCATACATATAAGCTTGATTTTAAGATACTTGTATTGCTAAGTTCACCTATAAAAATGTTACTCCCATTTATTAAATTACCTATAAAAGGTATCGTAAAAAATATGGCAAATAGGGTTATACTAGAATGGTTTGCATATCGAATCGGTACTAAATTTCTAGTAAATAACATAAAATTCAAAATCAAAAATAAGGATGATAAAAACAGAGATAATGGAGGTATTAACATGGATTTTGTTATTCTAGATTGATTTTCGATTCCTGCATTCAATTCATCTAGTTCACTCTTCACAATTGAGCGCAAACTTTCTTCATTCTTTGCAAAAAAGCTT
>NZ_LWGE01000116.1:0-581 GCF_001635315.1 Oleiphilus sp. HI0123 | reverse complement strand
ACAGGTACCAAAGTAATGAGCGATTTTGACCAATACCACGACGAAGATGATCTAGAATTTGAGAAAAGTAAAAGTCAGGTCAAGCGCGAGATGGAAGCACTCCAGGCTTTAGGCCGAAAACTTACTGAACTAAAGCCAGCTCAGCTAAAAAAAGTGCCAATGAGTGAAGATCTGACTCATGCAATAAAAGAGTCCTACAATATTCGTCAAAATGAGGCGAAAAGGCGGCACCTTCAATTCATTGGTAAGCTAATGCGCGCAGAAGACGCTGAAGCGATTCAGTTCGCAATTGATCAGTTTGACTCCAGCAGTCAACGATATGCTCAAGAGCTTCACCAAATGGAGTCCTGGAGAGACCGTTTGATTAGCGGTGGAAATGATGTGCTTAGTAATTTTATTTCCGACAACCCTGATACAGACGTACAACACCTGAGAGCGCTCGTTCGCAACGCTAAGAAAGATCACGACCAGCAAAAGAATACTGGCGCGGGTAAAAAGCTGTTTCAATATATTCGAACGATTACTCAAGATATTGAGTAAAGCCAGCTAACTTGAAAATAGCGGCATCGCTGCGCGAATTT
>NZ_LWGE01000115.1:0-333 GCF_001635315.1 Oleiphilus sp. HI0123 | reverse complement strand
CTCACCGCAATAAATACATATACTTATCATAATATCGTCATTGGCCTTGTGCTAAGAGAGTACTGCATGAAAGGAACAGCCAGCCTATCTTGGAAGATAAGCTAGCTTATTCTGGAATGCCTTAGCCTAATGCCCGAAGCTCTTCATAAGACCTTTAAGCTTGTCACCACCTTTCTCTTCAAGTTTCTCCATCAGCTTCTCTTTAGCTTTCGCTTTCAGTTTTTCCGTCTGCTTTGCTTTAGCTTCTTTGATAAGCTTATCAAGTATTTGTTTACCCATAGCCTGAGCAAGTTCCTTTGGAGGAAGGCCCGCACTTCCACCTACATTCGAGAC
>NZ_LWGE01000114.1:0-1338 GCF_001635315.1 Oleiphilus sp. HI0123 | reverse complement strand
CGAGTCTTTGTATCACAAACCCTATGAAGTGGAGGGTATCAAAGCGCTTTCTTCTTCATCACTCGCGGGAACTGATGTGAATCACAACTTAAGTGTTGATGAAAGTCAGAACTTGCTGGCTGATGAAGGTCTTAAAGATATGTTCGAATATTTCCTATCTACTCTTGGAGAGTATGAACTAGAGCAGGTTATTGCTTCAATCCAAGAAACTATTAAAGCAGAGCTAAGCGAACCGGCTCGTTCACAAGCTCTGGACCTACTTAAACGTTATATTGACTACAAAATCGGTATCGAGGAGCTTCAGCAGGGTTTTGTTGTATACGATTCGGGAGTAAATATGGTCGATAAACTGATAGCTCAGCAGTCTGAGATTAAGACCTACAGAGAGCGCTTCTTTGATCAAGTTGAATATGAAGCATTCTTTGCTTCTGAAGATATCCAGAACAGGTTCTTGATTCAGCAGTTAAAAATCAACAGTGATGAAACACTAACAGCAACAGAAAAACAACAACATATAGAGATAGCGAGCCTTGAACTACCAGAGGACATTAGAGCAACGAGGCAGCGCGCTCAGCAACATGCATTGCTATCAGAACAAGTTAGAAAAATGAAAGCCGATAATGCGCCCGCTAGCGAAGTGTATCAGCTGCGGGAGAACATGCTAGGGAGTGAGGCTGCGGCAGCGCTAGCCGATTTAGACAAACGTCGAGCGCAATGGTCGCAGAGACTTAGCAGCTTTTCCGCTGAGCGAAAAACTGTCTTAGATTCTAGCTTAAGTGAACAAGATAAGGAGCAATCCATTTCTGAACTGTTGGCCTATCACTTTGATGAAACAGAGCGTAAGCGCGTTAGTGCTCTGATGAGTGATGACAGGCTTCCATAGGTGCCAATTCGAATTGAAATGGACAATTAAAGGGCTCAGTCCAGAATGGTATACTGTTACGTACTTGTAGCCAAAAGGTTCGATCTGGCGCGATAAAGGTCGTGATAGACAGAATTCGATCTTACAGACGAAAATGGGGCACTCGGCATAGCAATTCAACACCCACAGGCAAAAAAGTCCGCAAACTCGTCGTTCAGATGGTTTATCTAGATAGGGGTAAAACAGCCAGTTTGAATCTTGAGTCAATGCTGGCTTTTGAGCAAAAGCGGCCTTTTAGTATTGCAGGAATACCCATTTCTTTTTGTTAAAAGCGATCATATTTAAATATCAGAAAATCGCCAGTTGTGAGCGAAAAGGGAAACTACTATATCGAGCGCTCTAGAAGTTAAGTGCCCGTCTAATAACTTAGAATACAGTGACATATTCAGTATAGTATTGCCCTATTTCGCCCATTT
>NZ_LWGE01000113.1:0-373 GCF_001635315.1 Oleiphilus sp. HI0123 | reverse complement strand
TTATAAATAAAGTAAATAAACTTCAATGATGTTTTCTTTGCTGCCTATAATGCCTTCATCCAAGATAAGTTGGCTTGATGTCAATATGCTCAACAACAAAGGTGAAATATGAATTTCGAATACTCGCAGAAGGTACTAGATCTGACTCAGGAAGTGGCAAGTTTTCTGGAAAAATATTTGTACCCAATTGAGCAAGAGATAAAAGAGACTATCGAAAATGCCGAAGATAGGTGGCAGATTCCTCAGCAAATTGAAGACTTAAAAGCGCTCGCAAAAGAGCAGGGCTTATGGAATTTGTTTTTGCCTGATAGTGATTATGGCTACGGTTTAAGCAACCTGGAATATGCGCCTCTGGCTGAAGTCATGGGGCGGA
>NZ_LWGE01000112.1:0-6284 GCF_001635315.1 Oleiphilus sp. HI0123 | reverse complement strand
ATTGACGACTGCGCCTTAAGCGTACGAGAAGTCCGTGCCGGCGATACGCGGCTCATCGCTTATGTTGTATGGAAGAATAGCCCGATTAGTCTCAGTGAACTTCGTGAGCACCTGCGACAGCAACTACCCCCTTACATGGTGCCACAGCACCTTGAAGCACTCGGGGAGTTACCACGCACCCTTAACAACAAGCTTGATCGAAAAGTCCTGCAAAGCTGGAACCTAACTCAAATGTCTGCCGGTGAATCGCGTCAAGGCCCCGAGACAAGCACAGAAAAGTGGTTAGCTCTCTGCTGGGGAGAAGTATGCGGGAACCATGATATTAACAAATACGATAATTTCTTTGATATCGGCGGCCATTCATTACTTTCCATTCAAGTTATTCATAAAGTGCAAGCGCATTTTAACGTTGAACTGAAGCCTCGAGACTTACTACTGGAAAGCTTACATCAACTAGCTGAGCTAATAGATCAGACCACAAAAACAGCCGCTACAGAAAGCTCAGCGGCTAAAGGTCTTTCTGACGAAACCAATAAAACAGAGCTACATTCTCCCGCAACGCAAACAATCCACCCAGTATTCTTCGGTGATAGTAAATTACCTCTTTACGGCGTAATACATGAGCCTGGTGCGGGCGCTTATCGTAGCAAAGCAATATTATTCAGCTCTCCGATCGGACATGAGTATTTTCGCAACTATCGAATGACCCAGCTACTTGCCACTAGCCTCGCTAAACAAGGCTTTTATTGCATGCGTTTTGACTACCACGGCGTGGGTGACTCCACTGGTGAGTTTTCTACTCAAAGTATCGAAGAATGGCAACAAGACCTTATCAAAGCATATGAGGAGCTAAAAGCCCGAGCAGGCGTTGAGCAGGTGGTCTGTGTCGCCTCACGTTTAGGCGCCTCAATTGCTACATTAGCCAATACAAAGTGCCAGTTTAATGAGCTAGTCCTTTGGGACCCGATTCTCAATGGCTCCGACTATCTTGGTAAATTAGACACTCTGCAAAAACAAGTACTTACTCAAAACTGGCATTTCAGTGTTAGAAGGAAAAGCAGTGACCTAAAACAGGGTGAATACCTTGGCTATCAATACTGTACGAAATTACAAAAGCAAATAGACTCTCTAAGACTGGCAGACCAACTCAATAGCCTTAATGATACGCCATGCACCGTCATCTCAACGACCGAAGATGAAAGCTTAAGTGCGACAGGTGGGCAGCATATCAACTACCAACATATTGATGATGAAGGCAATTGGTACTTCTACAAGGACATTGACCGCTCAATCTCAACACATAATATCAACCAATTTATTTTAAAGAGCTTAAGTCAATGATTGAACAAATTCAGAGCTTTGGCCCACAGCAGCACCTTCAGGGTATCTATACTGCTCCAGAAGAAGACTGCAAGAAGCCTTGTTTCTTGATAATTAATGCTGGTGCAGTTCATAAATCAGGCCCTTTCAATTTGCATGTACATCTCGCAAAATTCTTGGCTGATCTAGGGTATGCCAGCTTTCGATTTGACCTGAGTGGGCAAGGTGATAGCACCCGCATCGCATCACCTTCTTCTCGAACAGAGCAAATTACCAAGGATATGCTTGCAGCCTTGGATTGCCTTGAAACTCAGTTTAACCACTGCAGTGTAATTTCTTTTGGCCTTTGTACAGGTGCCGAGAACGCTCACAAAATTGCTGTAAAGGATGATCGTGTCAAAGGTTTAGTTTGGATAGATGGCTATGGTTACCTAAGTCCAAAGTTTAATCGTGTGAAATTTCTCAAAAAGCTATCTCAGCCCTTCAACCTGATTAAGGCTTTAATTAAGCGGCTGACTAAAACCAAAGCTATGTCTTCAGAATCGAGCGATAATCAAGCAAATAATGTTGATGACTATGTCTGGCGCTTACCGGAAAAAAGTCAATATAAGGCCGACATGGAAGTATTGCATCAACGCGAAGCCAAGTGCCTATATGTCTACAGCGGAGGGGTACAGTCCTACTACAACTATCAGGGACAAATGAAAGATGCTTTTCCTGGCGAGTTCTTCACGCAAATATTTGAAGAAGTCTATTTCCCCAAAGCTGACCATACTTTTTTCATGCTGAACGATAAGCACAGCTTGTTCGACGCGATTAAAAACTGGTTAAGCAGACATTACTAAAGTGAGGCAAGGATGCTTTCGATTAAACCAACAACCACCACCATCGGCCTTTTTTTTGTAATGGTTTTTGCCTCGTACTGGCTATTCCTGAATAAGACAGGCATCGATACTTCTGACCCTGGTGATGCTGCGTTTCCTGTCGCAATATTGGGTGATTCAGACAGTCATAGCTATCGAGATAAATATGACAATAAAGCTAGAGGAGGCGACTTTCATAGCGTCACTTACAACTGGCCAGCACTATGGGACAGATTTCGATCTGAGCAAGTTAATCTTGGAGCATTCGGGACATGGGGTGAAAGTTACCGCTGGGCAAGAATCAAGAACTGGCTTAAGCTCCCTGCCCGAGCCCCCAAGAAATTAGACTTCGACTATAACTATGCAGTTTCCGGACTTCGCTGTCAGTCTTTGCTTGAAGGCTGGCCCTATCAAGCAAAATGGCTGATCTCTCGCTTGCAGCGCTCTCCGGACTTCTGGGAAAAGGGGCTGGTCATCATTCGAATCGGCGTAAACAATCTCGGCTCAACCAAACAATTAGAACAATGGGGAGTCAGCGGCTTAGACAAGACAGCTAAAGACGTTGTCAGTGAGTGTGTCCGTCAGATCACCGAGGCAACCGAGCAATTATTGGCGAGCCACCCTTCTGTAAAGGTCGCTGTTCTTGGTATGTGTCGAGACTGCAATTTAACCGAAAGCTATAAACATTGGCCAACATTAGAAAACATCAAAAACCGAGACCAAGTCCTGGGTAGCTTTGATCGTCAGCTAAAAAGTTACGTTCAAGATAAGAAACGCGTATTATTCATAGATGATGTCGCCTGGCAAATAAAGCGATATAGTGACCGTTATAATGAGCCCATAAACCTTGAAACCCGATTAGCTGATAAGGTCACCATTAAGAGTCGTCAAGGCGATCACCCTAGCAACCTGATATTGGCCGACTATCATGCTGGAACAGTCTACAACGGCTTTTGGTTAAATAACCTGATCGAACAACTTAACCAAGGTTTTAAGCTTCAATTAAGCCCTTTATCCGAAGAAGAAATACTGCGTGTGATTCTGCCCGTGTTATCAAAAAACGAGTGAATAAGTAGATTTTCAAGAAATAGCTAGCCGCACAAGCTCTTCCACTAAGAGTACTAGAGAAAAAGGAATGCAAAATGTATAAATACATAAAACTAGATCAAGAACAGCAGTTCTCCGACTTCAACAAAAGGTCATTCAAATTTAACCAGTCTGTAGTGGAGACACCTCTAGCATCACTTGATAGTCTATCTGAGTTAGTCCTCAGACTTCCCCCGGAGCACGTGTATGCCAGCTCTAGTAAAGTCGACATCAATGCAAATCTTGATACAGCTCATAAAGAACATAAAATAGAATGCTCATTAGAGCACGCACTGGAAAATCTGGCGACTTCAGACTCTTTTGTGATGGTTAGAAGTCCTGAAATTGACGAACAATATAAAGAGCTATTTACAGGGCTAAAGAACGACCTTGAACAACTTGCCCAAGAACTAGGTACAGAAATTACTGACTCAACACTCTATCTATTTATCACGTCACCAAATGGCACAACGCCTTATCACATCGACCGGTATAGCACTTTCCTTATGCAACTTACGGGCACTAAAGAAGTCTATACGTGGGAACCCTGGGATAAAGAACAAATTAGTGATGATGAACTGGAAACATTTGTAGCCAAAACCCATAAAGTAGCACCAAGCTTACGGGACGAATTTGTTAACACCTCAACAAAAACTTTTATTAAGCCAGGTGAAGGCGCTCATATTCCCTATTTAGCACCACACTGGGTAAAAACATGCGATGAAGTTTCAGCCTCAGTATCAATTATCTTCAACACGAAAGAAACTCAGAAGAAAGGCTTAGCCTTGCGCTTTAATGAATTAGTTAAGAGGAGACTGGGAATCAAGCTAAGCCCTATATCCGGTGACAAAAAGATCAGTGACGCCATAAAAGTATTCCTATTCAAAGTGGCCGCCAAGCTATTGAGTGGTAAAGTCTAAAGCTATTATTTACTCTTAACAGAAATAGGGAAACTCAAATGCCGTTACAAACAAGCCCAAATATAACACGACTAAGCTTTGGGCTTCTTCTACTTCTATATTTACTATTTATTCTAGCGGCAAGCTTTTACCTAACAGGAAAGGCACCCAGCACAGAAAGTGCAATCCAGACCCTACTCGAAAAAGGGAGTGCATTTTCTTTTAATTTTCACAACCTAAGAGATGTTGCTACGAACATACTGCTGTATATGCCATTGGGCTTTCTTTGTTCCCTATATATAGCGAGTAAATCCTCTCCTAGATTAATGAGCCCCTATCTGTTTGTTGGTTTTTTAGTCAGTACACTAGTTGAAATAACGCAAGCATTTATTGGGCGCTATTCCGATATTTCAGACGTAATATCAAATACTTCAGGTTTTATCACGGGCTATTTTGTCGCCTATATTGCACTAAAGCACTTTCACTTTTCACCTTCTAGCTTACTTGGTATAGAGCAAAAATCAGATAATGCGGCATTGCAAAACATATCTGGAATCCGGTTTATCTATATAGCGGTCGCTTATATAACCTGTTTACTACCTCTTAATATCACCGTCTCATTATCTGATATCTATGCAAAGCTAAACAGTCAAAACAGTGACATGCCACGTTTGATTCTTGACCCCTTTTTCCACTTTTCATCCGCATCAGTAGATTGGCAGTACTTAACGTTGAATTGTATCATATTCATACCACTTGCCTTTTTAAGCGCACATATTCAAATAAAACGCCAAACACCTAACATTCTAGTACCCGCTGTCCACTGCCTTTTCTTTTCATTGTGCATTGAAGTATCAGAAGTTTTTATAAAGTCAGGCAGGAGCGATATATTCATGCCTTATATGGCATCGATGATAGGCTTATCTATTTCATTGTTATGCATCAAGCTATACCAGGAGCCCAGTGCGCACGTAAATAGCAAGGATAAACAAAAGTATGATGTACTATTGTCTATCGTTTTATATTCTTTATTTTTATTTTCCGTGGCGCTATCTCCCTTTGATTTTGAGTTATCACTCAAAGCAATAAAACAAAAGCTTATCTACGATAGCAACTGCATACTCTAGAATTCAATCCAATCACACTACGAACAAGACTCTTCATTTACTAATTATATGAGCCTTAGCTTATGTAAAAAATAATGCATTCGCCCCTGATTCAAAGACCTCTTAAATCTTCTTTTTAACAGCTTTAGCCATACGAATAATCTACCTTTAATTGTACGACCGGCAATAAAGATAGAGACTAGCGATACCTCATTAGGATTCCAGCCAATATGCCAACGAGCATTACTCATCAAATTCAAAGTAGCGATATTTTCCTCCTCAATTAATCTATCAATTAATACCTTCATATGAAAACGACCAGGTGAAAGCTTTTCAACAGATTCATCGTACCCCACTTTAAGCACGTACTGAGTTCTGCCACTTATCAAAGAAAATTGACTGCGTATTCCGGCGTATCTGATCATCGATTCTGGTTTTATTCGATCACCTAAATCTCCTAACGCCTAGACCTCGATAGTATCACTCCGAGTGATCGGATTCAGTTATTTTACTCATTGCCTTTCTTAGTGACTCTCCTTTAAGTTTTAGCTTGTGACTATTGTGCAGTATGCGATCCAGGATGGCGTCAGCCAGCGTTGCATCGCCAATAGCTTTATGCCATTGCGTGATAGGTAGCTGGCTCGTGATTATGGTTGATCGAACGCCGTGTCGGTCTTCCATTATTTCGAGTAAGTCGTTGCGTTGGCCAAGAGTCATTTTTTCCAGGCCCCAGTCATCCAGAACCGGCGTTTTTCAAGGTAGTTGTCGCCTGAGCATTTAAGCTGCTTGTTTTTCCTTCTCCGGGTTCAACTTAACGTCACCCACTTTCTCCCAGTTCCGCGTAGCTTTTGACCACCTTATTTGGTTCTTTCTTTTCATCTTGCGATAAAGCTCATCCCTCTTCGATAATATTTCTTCATCCAGACCTAAGTGCCTTTGCTCTGGGGTAACAAAGTTAATTCGACTATGCCGGTGCTCTGTGTTGTACCAAGTGACAAACTCTTTCACCC
>NZ_LWGE01000111.1:0-3991 GCF_001635315.1 Oleiphilus sp. HI0123 | reverse complement strand
AAGGTGCTGATCTTCTTTGATATTGGTGGTTCAATGGACCCTCATGTAAAAGTTTGCGAAGAGTTGTTTTCTGCGGCGCGTGTTGAATTCAAGCATATGGAGTATTTCTACTTTCATAACTTTATTTACGAAAGTGTATGGAAGAACAATATTCGTCGTTCAAACGAAAGCATGCCGATCTACGATGTGATTCACAAATATTCTTCTGACTACAAAGTACTCTTTGTTGGTGACGCATCAATGGCACCTTACGAGATAACTCAGCCAGGTGGCAGTATCGAGCATTGGAATGAAGAAGCTGGCGCTGTATGGATGCAGCGTGTGACCGATCATTTTGATAAAGTGGCTTGGGTTAACCCTCTGCCAGAGTCATACTGGGGGGAGGGCGGCTCTTTGGGGATAACCAAGCAGCTCTTAGAGGACAATATGTACCCAATGACGGTTGAAGGGCTCGAAGACGCAATGCGCTATCTCAGTCGCTAAGTTGGGGTGTTTGGATAATCTTTAATCAATATTTCTTTCACGATTACAATTACTTACTTATTTAGTGACATAGCACAGATTTTTTTCTTTAAGACTTGCTATTATCAGAATAACAATCACTTATAAAATTTTGAAGTTTGTTATGGGTATCCAGCGGTTTCTTGTTTTCGTTGTTCTAATCTCTATATCGTGTATGCAGTTGAATGCAGCGCCCCCTGTTGCTCAGCCCGCTAACAATAGCCTTCCTGCAAGCCAGTCTCAGAAATCTCCTGTAAAGAAAAAGTCTCCCGAGTTGGTTAAGCTTGCCAAAGAGGCCGAACAGATCAAGTCAGACTTAATTGAGCTAAATAGAGAACTTTATAATTTTGAAGAACAGTTACTATATCCAACTGAAACCCAGTTGGCTGTTTTTCTATCCCTTGATGCCAAAACTACTTTTACGCTTGATTCAATTGAAGTTCTGTTAGATGACAAATTAGTCGCTACGCATTTGTACAACAAGTCTGAGTTGGCAGCCTTAAAGAAGGGCGGGGTTCAAAAAATCTATCTTGGAAGTTTGGCTGATGGACAGCACAAATTAACAGCCCAGTTTAACGGACAGGGTGCAGATAATAGCTATTTTCGTCGTAAGAAAGCCTTGAAATTCACTAAGGAAAATAAGGCTAAATACATACAGATGGAAGTTATTGAAAGTCCTGGTAAGCGAGAGCCCTTGTTCAAAGTTAAGCAATGGTAGCTGTCATCATGCTTTCTATGTCAGGTAGTATTCTTCAGTTCTCATCTCGTTATGTTGCCTTGCAATGTACCAAACTTTTTAGCTTTGCTCTTGCGTGCCTGACTCTTTCTATTCTGCTATCTGTTCCAACAGTTGTACTTGCCGCCAGCCAAAGCAAAGGCATTCCAGAAGAACTCTACGAGGGCATGGTCAAATTCAAGCTAAATAGCGGTGACGTCTTCAATGCACTGGCGATGATGAACGAGCCTTATATTTCAAAATATCCTGCCGACTATAACGCAGCCTTACATGGTTATAGCATGTCTAACAAAGCGCGTAAGCTGTTAGATATCAATGGCAAGCAAAAAAACAAACTTAGTGATTCTGAGCGATTTACGCTTGGTGAAGTCTACTATAACGATAACGATTGTATTAATGCGCTTAAGTCATTCAAGGGACTAAAGAATAAGCTGTCACTAGATGATAAACAGCGTTGGACTTTTTATAGAGCAAACTGCTTTATAGAGCTCGGTAGCCCACAGAGAGCAGCGAAAGCACTAAGGGATTTGGTCGGAGGAGTCTGGGCTGCTTATGCTTATTACAATCTTGCTATAGCTTATGCTGAAGCGAGCCATGACAAAACTAAAGCGCTCGGCACGCTTTGGATAGCGAGTTCACTGAATAAAGGTAAAAGCGAAGAAGAGTTGGCTTTGGCTGACCGAATTAATCTTGCGTCCGGCTCACTCTATTTGGAGGGGGGAAAGCCAGACCTTGCTTTAGAGTTTTTCAAAAAGGTTCGCCTTGACTCTGACAGTACGGCTGCAGGCTTATACCTGAATGGCTTGGCACATCTGGAGCTTGGTGATTTTCGTGCTGCCACTCAATCCTGGTTTAGTACCAAGACTTACCCTCTTACAAATCAAAGTGTTGCTGAAGCAGCATTGGCCATTCCTTACGCATACGAACGCTCCGGCTATATAAGTCAGGCTCTTGAAGCCTATAAAGAAGCCAGTTCCGGCTTTGAAAACGAATTGAGAACGATTAACAAGCTAGATACGGCGCTTGAAAAACATGGTGCGCATGCAGTGTTGATTGATGGTAGTGAAATTAAGGGGCTGGAGTGGTTTTTGTCAAAAGGTGTTGTTAAGAATACTACACGCGCTGCTTATTACCGTTATTTCGCTCAGGATAGGGATATTCATGACGATATTAAGCTATACACCGAGATGCACAACCTAGTGGTAAATATCGAGTATTGGCAGACTCAATTATCCGTATTTTCTCAGGCCTTGAACTCTAAAAAGAGTAATTTCAGTAAACAAATAAAGCGTTTTAATTCTGTTGAAATTGCTAACCGAATTAATGCTTATGATAAAAAAGTTGGCAAACTTTCCTCAAGTAACTTGATGACGCCAAAGCTTAGTAAGAGCTTGCAGATTGAGGCAATGAAAAACGGTGTAGATACTTTGGCAAGTAGGCTTGGTAAGCTTCAAAGCAAAGTAAATAATGGTCCTAAACTACTTTCAAGCCAGTTATCTGAAAGCGCAGCTCTAGGGCAGCGACTCGCAGCGAAAAAAGTGAAGATAGAGGCTTTGCTAGATAAGTTGGATAGCGAGATTACTAATGTCTGCCGGCAGCATCTTTCTGAGCTAAGAAAGGTGATGATGTCCAATTATGAGAGAGCTGAGCAAGGCTTGGTGCATATTTTCCAGGGTATCGCTGAAAATAAATCGACTAAGCGAAAGAAAAGTAAAGACGGGCGCTATTCTCGATGATGTATTTTATTAAATCGACTAGAAACAACGTTCCTAGGCTTTATTCTTGGGTACTTCTTTTAGCTGTAGGTATGTTTTCAAACACTTCTTATGCTGCTAGTGATGACCCATTTATTTTTGAGTTGAAAAGTGATCTCGAAACCATTGGTGATATCAAACCGAGCTTTATCGTCTACCAAGATAAACCTTTACCCAAGGTCTCAATTAATTACATCTTAAAGCGCTACATAAAATTATTTGAAAACGCTAACTCGCCTAATGTAAAAATTGATGCTTTGAATCGTATTAATAACTTAAGGGAAAAGTACAAACTCGATAGCAAGAAACTTACGATTGATAAAGTTACTCAAAGTCAGGTGGTGCTCGATAGCTATGATCGTATTGTCGATTCAGGTGTATTTTATCAACGCATGGATGAATTGCTTTACCAAACAGCTAAGGCAACAAAATTTATAGGTAATTCTGAAGAATCTATAAAACGACTTAAATTGTTAGTAGGTCTTTACCCAAAGTCTGATCTGGTTGATGAAAGTATGTTCCGAATTGCCGAGACATATTTTGATTTGGGTATGTTTGATAAAGCTGAAGCGCAGTATAAGAAAGTACTGGCTTTTACAAAAGATTCTACCTTCCATCATAGAGCAAACTTTAAGTTAGGTTGGGCTGTTTTTAGACAGGACAGGTTTGCCGACTCAGCAGTTCATGCTAGTAAGGTATTAGATAAGTACCCTGAGCTAAGGAATGCAATCGGGTACGATACCTTGGGCCTCAAGGATCAAGATATTGTTGACGATACCTTCCGACTTTTCTCTACTATGTTTTCTCAAGACAGAAGCGGCGAGAGTATTGAGGTGCTACAACAGAGTATCGGGCATAAGGACTATGCATATTTGCTTTATGACTCCTTATTTCGATTCCACCTAAGATCTGAGCGATTTCGTGATGCGGGTCTCGTAGCCAGGGGCTTTACCGATAACTATCAAATGAATTTTGATGCTTATCGAATGGCACAAAATGA
>NZ_LWGE01000110.1:0-416 GCF_001635315.1 Oleiphilus sp. HI0123 | reverse complement strand
GTGGTGACTAGCATTACCACTAGTACGCAGGTTACCCCCTATATCGGCAAAGCCAGTACCGCCTACTAGTCTGAGAGGACGAGTTGCTTCGGACCATACAGGACCCCACTGGTTTCCAATCTCCGGCGGGTTAGATTTTACGTACCATTGCGCATCAGATCTAAAATTGTAAACCCCTACAGTGGTTACATGCATCTCACTCACGTTACCTTGCCCAAACTCGGCACCATTATCAGGTCGAGTTAGAGGTTGGTTGAAGTGAACATACCCATTATTACCGACAGTAGGGTTGCCACTAAATCTAGCAACATTGGTTGCAATAACCTTGATGTCCGGTCTGTTACCCGGGCTGTAGTTTATATCGTTCTGGTTTATAAACTTCCACCCAGTGTTCATTAGGTTTATGCCATTTACAA
>NZ_LWGE01000109.1:0-416 GCF_001635315.1 Oleiphilus sp. HI0123 | reverse complement strand
GTTTCAGCGAATTCGCTAGAGCGCGTACAAAATGCTCTTTTCGTAGCGTGTTGGTCTTGGCAACGCTAGCCACTGCATCCGGTTTTACGTAAACTTTCATTACGGTTAGTTTTGAGCGAACCGCTTTACCGGATACCGCATCGACCTGTTTTGCAATCGAGTCTAGAAACTCATTGTCAGCAGCGGCTTCTTTGCCCTCACTTTCAAGTTTTGCAGTGTACAGTTCAACCGCTTTTGCTGCCATTTCTTCCGACCATTTCTTAGCCATGATATTTTCCTCTATTTTTAGGTTAGGTTATTTGAGAATGATTCTCAGTTAACCGACTCGATTAGAATCGGCTAACGGTTATCACTAGCGAATAGCCTTCCATGCGTTATCGCCTTGGATAACATCATAAATATCGCCAGAAGTCATC
>NZ_LWGE01000108.1:0-411 GCF_001635315.1 Oleiphilus sp. HI0123 | reverse complement strand
CAGAATTAAGTGTTGTTGATCAAGTATCAGCAACCGAAGTTTTGTCTGACGACCATAGAGCTTTGGAACCACCTGATCCCATCCCGAACTCAGAAGTGAAACGAAGCATCGCCGATGGTAGTGTGGGAGGTCCCATGTGAGAGTAGGTCATCGTCAGGCTTCTATTAGAAACCCCAGTAGGTCATCCTGCTGGGGTTTTTTTATTGTCTAAATAAAAGCCTTAGTCTGAAGAAACGCTTTCGTGTAGTTAGGGGATAAATATGCATAGCCCGCTACCTGCATTCAGCTAATACAATAACACTATCTGTTTTATTGCATTTGTTTACATTTCTGAACCCCCATTTTTCGGGACATGCAGCGGAGTGTGATGTCTTAGTTGAAGTAGCTGTGATTGAGTGCACAGCATTCTTT
>NZ_LWGE01000107.1:0-301 GCF_001635315.1 Oleiphilus sp. HI0123 | reverse complement strand
ATTGGGCTATCCGCAATGTCACTACTATAACGCTCATAAACCGCCTCGCCGAAAACCTGCCAATTCTCATTTACATAATGGCGATAATTGTAATTAAATCCAAACGAGCGAAATCCTCCACTCAGGTCGGTCTCATTCAGTCCCGATGCAACTGACTGCTCTGCATCTATACCAAAATCTTTATTGACATAATCACTATCGTGAAATACCAAAGCGATGGCAATTTCATGGCCGGTTCCGTCGTTCTGACCACCGAAGCGGTGCCCCACGCCAAAAAGACCAAGACTTCCGTTTTCACCGG
>NZ_LWGE01000106.1:0-251 GCF_001635315.1 Oleiphilus sp. HI0123 | reverse complement strand
ACCTGGGCCAGCGGGTACGGCGCGTTGCCGCCGCTCGCCGTGCCGGAGCCATACTTGCCCTGGATGATCCAGCAAATTCCGCAGCCGTAGACCGTGATGTCGTGGAAGCGGTTCCACGTCACGTTCGACCCGAGATTGCTGTCCGTGATGTTGGTTGCGACTTCGCCGCCGAGGCTGAGGATCGTCGCGCCGCTGGTGCTCGACAGGAACCCTTCGATCAGTAGCCTGCCGACCTCGGAATGGTTCATCGT
>NZ_LWGE01000105.1:0-1289 GCF_001635315.1 Oleiphilus sp. HI0123 | reverse complement strand
GACGATCAAGCTTCAATATGGCAAAGAAGATTATCAGCTAATTGGCCGTGAGTCCTGCTTTGAAGGCTTCTTTCGCATGGAAAAGGTTACCCTGAAACATCGCTTGTTTGATGGTGGCTGGAGCCGGGAAGTCAGTCGTGAATTGTTTATTCGGGGTGATGCCACTTGCGTTATTCCCTACGACCCAATGGAAGACAAAGTTGTGCTGCTGGAACAATTCAGGCCGGGCGCAATACTCGAGGATCAATCACCCTGGTTGCTGGAGTTGGTTGCAGGGATGAATGATGAGGGCGAGCACCCGGAGAATGTTGCACGCAGAGAAGCGCAAGAGGAGGCGCGCCTGGAATTAGGCGAACTTGAAAAAATTTGTGAATACTTGGTCTCGCCGGGCGGCACTACAGAGAAGGTCTATCTCTACTGTGCTAAAGTCAGTGTTCAAGGTGTTGGTGGCGTGTTTGGTCTTGCTGAAGAAGATGAAGATATCAAGGTACACTGCCTAGACTTTGAAGCAGCTTATAAATTGGTCGAAAATGGCACCATTAACAATGCTGCCGCTATTATGGGGCTTCAATGGCTGGCCTTAAACCGGGAACGCTTGCGAGAGCAGTGGCGCTAGACTAAGGGGAGAGTATTATTTTAATGCGTAAAAAGTATGTCCCCGACTTGGTTCAGCTTGGCGCGACCTTTGAAAGCAACTATAACCGCCTAATTCGTTTGATTCGAATGATGGGCGATGTTGAACGGATTCGCTTCAGCTTACATAACGGCATGTCTTACGTTGGGCAAGTACATATGACGCTTGTTGAGTCTTGTAAATATACCGATACTTTTTTGCTTGAACAAACCGCAGCGGCAGGGAAGTGGGTGAACAACCCCAAGCTTACGGTGCGTTTATATCATGATGCGGGTGTCGCTGAAGTGATAGCTCGCGATGGCCGCCAGTTAGCTCAGGGTGTAAATATCTACCCAAATCAAAAAATGCACTTGCCCGATGAAAAAAGTCAGATGAATACTTTTCTGACGGAATGGCTGAATTTCTGTATTTCTTATGGATGTTGCGACGAGAGTCCGTTTACCCATCAGAAAGTGTGAAAGTCTTATCAGACTGTTTGTCTTTATTAACGCTAATATCTGAGACGCGCGTAACAAAAAATTCATACCTTAGTATGAAAACACTAAAACAAAGCGTCATCATCATTTCCAAACTGCAATATTGAGCTAACTTATCTAGTTAATCTGCGAAAAGTTTAGTGAATCTATGGATAAAGCGTATTGCAGATCGGTTCTCT
>NZ_LWGE01000104.1:0-388 GCF_001635315.1 Oleiphilus sp. HI0123 | reverse complement strand
TTAACATTTGAATTTGAACTGTCTTTATTTATAGTATTTGAGTTGTTAGTATCACTAGCTTTTGTTGTTTGTGAATTAGATGATTCTACACTGCTTAATGAATTATCTTTAGTGGTTTGATCATTAGATCCACTATTAGTTGTGTCATTAGTTGTATTGCTAGTACCAGCTGTTGTTGAGGTGTTCTCATTCGTGCTCTCATTACGCATAGTATTGATCCTATATTGAGAGAAAATTCCTTTTTCTAAAAACTTAAATGTTGTATTGATTTGACCATAATTACTCAAAATAGTAGAAGATACACCATTTTTAAATTCTTCTACAGAATCATAAGCAATTTCATGATTTCTAAATCGCATAACAAACGACAATAAAAACGTATCTCTAT
>NZ_LWGE01000103.1:0-258 GCF_001635315.1 Oleiphilus sp. HI0123 | reverse complement strand
CGGCGCGCAGGCCAGCCAGGCGCGCGCGATTGGGATCGGGCATCGGTTTCGCAGGAGCCATCGTGACCACTGGCCGAGCCACACAGCGACAGCCGTGCGCTTCGCCAGGGTGCCCGTCCTCGGGCGGCGTTGACCACGAGAATATGCGGCCTTGCCGAGCCCAATGTGACGGCCGGGCCTTTGGGTAGAGCCCACCAGGGCGTCCGCGGACCCGCTCGTCCTGGCGGGTCCACCACTCATACTGCGTGATCCCCGCCT
>NZ_LWGE01000102.1:0-204 GCF_001635315.1 Oleiphilus sp. HI0123 | reverse complement strand
TCAAATTTCGGGATGGATGCAATCGGTGTGAGTTATGGGGTTCATGAAGTGAGTCGCTTGTCCGTACATGAGCCAAAAGCAATAATTGATCATTTTTCAGAGCTGATAAAGCTGAATGTAAGTTAGAGGGTAGTAAATTTTGGATTCAGAGAATAATACTAAAGAGTGGAAGTTGATTGAAAAGACTGTTTCTCAGTTAGGTGT
>NZ_LWGE01000101.1:0-443 GCF_001635315.1 Oleiphilus sp. HI0123 | reverse complement strand
ACATCGGCCGCGGCGGCCGAAAGCTCATCTACTTCAAGGGCGAAAGCGCCCACTACGAGCGGCCCGAGAAGGTCGAGGCCGCGCTCGCGGACAATACCCGCGTTCAGGTGGACATCTCGTCGGTCAACGGACTCGGCAACGTCTTCCATCGGAGGCGTGAGGCCGGCGTCGAGTGGACCGGCGGCGAAATCGCCAAGGGCGCCACGAACGTCTTCGTGATGGACTGGCGGGACCACCCGGCCAAGTCGCAAGAATGGTACGATGCGCGGCGACGGAAGGCGGAGGCGGATGGCCTCTTGCACGTCTTCGCCCAAGAGGTGGACCGAAACTACTCGGCGTCGGTTGAAGGCGTCATCATCCCAGCAGATTGGGTGAGAGCAGCTATCGACGCGCATACGGCGCTCGGCTTCGACGATGCCGGAGGCTGGGTCGCCGGTTTGGAC
>NZ_LWGE01000100.1:0-6669 GCF_001635315.1 Oleiphilus sp. HI0123 | reverse complement strand
GTACAGTTTGGCAAGACTGGATTGGCTTTCTCTTCTTTGACGAATAAGCCTTTACTACAGCCAATTCTTCAGCAGCATGCTATTCAAAGTCGATGGAGGCGTGACTTTGTCGAAGCTGAAGGGCAGTTAATCAACATTATTGATTTACCAGGTTCTCAGTATGAGCTTATGTTCGTCTCTAACTCTGAATTGGTTGGTAGTAATGCGCTAATTGCATTTATATCTGATACAACCCAAGCCAGAGAGCAAATAGAGTATGCTCGGCACACGCACGTTATAACTGGCTTAGTTGCGATTATTGTTTCAATGCTGTTGATATTCCTCGTTTTGTGGCGGCCGATTCGTTCTCTGCAGCGGCAAGCCAAGGCGCTTCCTTTATTGCCTCAAGGACGATATAAAGAAGCAAAAGACAAGCTTAAGCGCATGGCGAGCAACCGTATTTTTGCTGATGAAATTAGCCAGCTACAAACTACTTCTTTGCAGGTAACCTCTCAGTTAGAGGCCTATCACCAGAAACTGAGTGATAATACCGAAGAGCTTCACCAAATGGCTCACTTCGATGCCTTGACTGGTTTGGCGAACCGGCCCTATTTGATAGAGTTGGTTGATAAGAAGTTAGAGAGCCAAGATGAAACTGAGCGAAAGTTTGCGTTTCTCTACCTTGACCTTGATAACTTCAAACACATTAATGATGCCCTAGGGCACCTGGTTGGTGATAACTTATTGTCTGTGGTTGCCGACCGACTTAAAAGTTGTGTTTCTGATATTGATATTGCAGCGCGTACCGGTGGCGATGAATTTTGCCTTGTGCTTAGTGGTGTTCACAGTGAAAAGAAGGTTGTAGAGCTTGCAAGAAAGGTGCTGAGAGTTCTGGAAGAGCCCGTTGCAATTGAGGGAAGGCGCCTTTCTGTATCATCGAGTATTGGCATCACATTGTCTCTTTTGGATGGTGTATCCGCTGCAACTTTGTTGCAAAACGCCGATCTAGCGATGTATCAAGCCAAAGCCTCAGGCAAGAATAGCTACCATATCTTTAATCATCAGCTCCATAAAGATGCTGACTCGCGTATGGCCTTGGAGGAAGAGTTACGCCATGCTGTCGAACGGGAAGAGTTTGTATTGCACTATCAACCGCAAATGGATTTGAGTACCGGAAAGCTGATTGGTTGCGAAGCTCTATTAAGGTGGCAGCATCCTAAGCGTGGTTTGTTATCGCCATTTTTCTTTATCGATATGGTAGAGAATAACGGCCTGATTATTCCCATTGGTAAGTGGATTATTCATGAGGCTTGCCGCCAGTGTGCCGATTGGCAGCAGCGCGGGCTAAGTGACGTTAAAATGTCGATCAACCTGTCAGCTCGCCAGTTTAGTGATCCTGACTTACTTAACGATATTACTCAGGCAATTTCTTTGCACCGAGTTAACCCCGAGAACTTAGAGTTTGAGGTGACTGAGTCCTTGTTAGCGACCGATATTAAGCATGCGATTTCCTTATTGAAAGAGTTGCAGTCTTTGGGACTAACCATTGCAATTGATGACTTTGGTACGGGATACTCTTCTCTTAACTACCTTAAGCAGCTCCCTCTGGATAAACTCAAGGTCGACCGTGCATTTATTATGGACTTACCCAACGATAATGATGACAAGCAGATCACAGCAGCAATTGTTGCCATGGCGCATACTTTGAACTTGAAGGTAGTGGCTGAAGGTGTGGAAACAGTTGAGCAGATGGCTTTCTTGCAAGAGTTGGGTTGTGAGATTGGGCAGGGATATCTATTTGACAAGCCCTTGAGTGCTGATGAGTTCTTCTCGTCCCCGCTTAAGTCTGTCGGGTTTAAGCCAAATAACTAAGATAGGCTTTGATTTCCAGGATATTTCAAAGCGGGGCGTAAGCCCCGCTCATGGTTCAAGGTCTAGAACAGATCTTCGATCGATAAATAGCGTTCGCCAGTATCATAACTGAAAATCACGATGCGGCTGCCAGGAGTAAATTCAGCTTCCTTCTTTTTAACTGCGGCTAAGGTAGCGCCAGAAGAAATACCTACAAAAATCCCTTCCTGCTTTGCACACTCACGTGCCATGTCGAAAGAGTCTTCTTCAGATACTTGAATTGTTCCTGTCAGTATCTCAGTGTTCATGATGTCAGGAATAAAGCCAGCGCCGATACCTTGAAGGCGATGCAGTCCTTTTTCGCAACCACTGATCACTGCGGACTTTTCGGGTTCAACTGCGTAGGATTGTATAGAAGGGAAGGCTTTACGAAGTTCCTCTGTACAGCCAGTGATATGACCGCCAGTGCCAACACCGGTAATCAGATAATCAAGACCATCGGGGAAATCGGAAATAATCTCTTGCGCAGTAGTACGGCGATGGATCGCAACATTTTCAGCATTGGTAAATTGTTGTGGCATCCAGTGATTACTGCCTTTTGTAACTAGTTCGGCAGCTGTTTCAATTGCACCGCCCATGCCTTTTTCTTTTGGTGTTAGTACGAGCTCGGCACCCAGAGCTGTCATGTACTTTCGACGCTCTATAGACATTGACTCCGGCATAACTAGAATCAGCTTATAGCCTTTTACCGCAGCTGCTTGAGCCAGACCGATGCCGGTGTTTCCTGATGTCGGTTCAACAATAACGGTATCTTTGTTGATCTGGCCTGACTTCTCGGCGGCCTCGATCATAGCGAGGCCAATACGGTCTTTAATGCTGCCGCCGGGATTAAAGCGTTCGACCTTCATCCATACTTCGATATCGTCTCGGAAAAGCTTGTTGATTCGTACGTGCGGCGTGTTGCCGATGGTTTCAAGAATGTTGTTATATTTCATTTGAATATTCCCTTTGAGTGGCATTCAGTCATTACAATATACTTGGTTACTGACTTAGCTTACTATTCGAATCAGCTCTCAATACGCAGAGCTTGGAGAGGCACCGGTTGCTGCAAGCAGTATTGGGCTTAGCGAGTTGTTTTGCATGATGAGAGAGTGAAATGCGCATAGCTAAAAATCGTCAGAAATGAGGTCGCCAATAGGGTAAACTATCGGCCATAAAAACGATACACTTAGGCGCTAAATAGTAGGCAACATAATTTACTGTACTTGCTCCAAAATTCAATAAAACTTATTTTCAGTATATAGACTAATAAAGGAAACAAAGCGAATGAGTGTAGCAAGGCTTGCACCGACTCAATCAAAGGTAGAAACGGATGATGGTTTACTACTGAACTTCTACTACTGGCCTAATCAAAATGCTAAAGCTGCGATTGTTATTTCGCATGGCTGGAGTGAACATGCAGGGCGTTATCAGTGCATTGCTGAGTGGTTTGTTTCCCAGGGATACGCAGTCTATGCGCTAGATCATCGAGGGCATGGTCAGTCTGAAGGTAAGCGCGGGCATGTAAGGCGTTGGAGTGACTACGCGCAAGACTTGGAAACACTGCGTTCTACAGTCATGGAAGAAAAGCAATATTTACTTGGTCATTCGATGGGTGGAATGATTAGTTTGCACCACTTGTTAGAGTATCCTGGCCGATTCAGTGGTGTAGCCTTAAGTGGGCCAGCGGCTGATGTTTCAATTGCTGTCCCGTGGTTTACGCGTGTTATTGGCAATACAATGAGTTTCTTTCTACCTAGACTCAGTCTTGCTCATCCCATAGAAGCAAGTGTGGTGTGTTCTGATCCCGAGGTTGTTGCCGCTTATGCCACAGACCCATTTAATCACGGTAAGGTTAGTGCACGTTGGTTTACAGAGTATTTATCGGCAGTTACTAAGCTACGCAAGCAGGCTTCGCAAATCAAAACGCCCATCGCTATATGGCACGGAGAAGGCGATGAACTCGTTGAGCCCTGGGTGAGTGAACACTTATTTGATCGTTTAGAGATGACTAATAAGCAAAGAAAAATCGTTCCCAAGGCTTTGCATGAGATTTTATTAGAGCCAAGCTGGCCGGAAACTGCGAAAGAAATGAAAAATTGGTTGGAGCGGTTTTAGCTTAGCGGTAGAATGGCGCGCTTTATTAAGTGTGTTATTTCGCTTTTTTCAGTTTTAAGGAATGTGAGTCAATAGATGTTGGAAGTAAACCCGCTAGTGCAGCAAATAAAAGATATGTCTGAGCGTGTGCAAACGCTTAGGGGGTATCTTTGACTTTGATGTAAAAAAAGAGCGACTTGTAGAAGTTGAACGTGAATTAGAATTGCCTAGTGTCTGGGATGATCCGGACAACGCGCAAGCGCTTGGCAAAGAACGCTCTAATCTAGAAGCTGTTGTAGCAACCATAGAAAATCTCGACGTTGGTCTGGTGGATGCTCAGGAGCTGCTGGATATGGCTGTGGAAGAGCAAGATGAAGAAACGGTTTCTGCTGTTGAAGATGAGCTTGGCACGCTAAGTGAAAAGCTTGAAACGCTAGAGTTTCGACGAATGTTTTCTGGCGAGATGGATGAAAACAACGCATATCTCGATATTCAGTCTGGCTCAGGTGGTACCGAGGCTCAAGATTGGGCCAGCATGTTATTGCGTATGTTCTTACGGTGGGGGGAGAAGAAAGGTTTCAAGACTGAAATCATTGAACTCTCCGACGGTGAAGTTGCCGGCATCAAAAGTGCGACAATCCAATTTACCGGTGAATATGCATTTGGTTGGTTACGTACAGAGACAGGTGTCCATCGCTTGGTAAGAAAATCTCCTTTTGATTCAGGCAGCCGTCGCCATACTTCTTTTGCATCGGTGTTTGTATCACCGGAAATTGATGATAACGTCGATATTGAAATTAACCCGGCAGACCTGCGTATTGATACGTATCGCTCTAGTGGTGCGGGCGGCCAGCACGTTAATACAACCGATTCAGCAATACGTATTACTCATGAGCCAAGCGGTATTGTGGTCCAATGCCAGAACCAACGTTCACAGCATCAAAACAAAGATAAGGCTATGCAGCAGCTTCGAGCAAAGTTATATGAGCTAGAGATGATGAAGCGTAGCGAAGCGGCACAAGCATTGGAAGATACCAAGTCAGATATTGGTTGGGGAAGTCAAATCCGCTCCTATGTACTGGACTCTTCGCGGATCAAAGATCTGCGAACCAATGTTGAGACCAGTAACTGCAATAATGTCTTAGATGGCGACCTGGATCAGTTTATCGAAGCCAGTCTTAAGCAAGGCCTTTAATTTTTAGTTTGCTGCTATCGTCTTTGGTGGCAGCAATGGATAAGTAATTGGAAGAAAATATGTCGAACGAACAGAATACTACGAACACTGAAGACCAAAATAAGTTGATCACTGAGCGTAAGAACAAACTCAAGGAACTGCGTGATGGTTGTTCAGCAAATGGTCACCGTAATGACTTCGAGCGAAAAGATTTAGCAGGAGATCTGTTAGAAAAGTTCGGTGAGTTCTCTAAGCCAGAGCTAGAAGAACAGGATAACCAAGTATCTGTTGCGGGTCGAATCATGTTTCAGCGGGGGCCATTTACTAAGATTTCTGATGTATCGGGTGGTATGCAGTATTACGTACCAAAAGATATTCAAAAAGAAATTGGCTACAAAACCCGTTTTGATTTAGGTGATATTGTTGGTGTACGGGGTGCCCTGCATAAGTCGGGTAAGGGCGAGTTATTTGTTAATATAGAACGTGCAGAAGATGTGGTTATCCTGACTAAGGCACTACGCCCTTTACCGGATAAGTTTCACGGCTTGGCGGATCAGGAAACTAAGTATCGTCAGCGCTATGTTGACTTGATCATCAACCAGGAAACTCGCGATTTGTTTATGGTTCGCTCCAAGATTATTGAGGGGATTCGTAAATACCTAAGTGATCGTGACTTTATGGAAGTTGAAACACCGATGCTGCAAACCATTCCTGGTGGCGCAACGGCTAAGCCTTTTGAAACGCATCACAATGCACTGGATATCGGTATGTACTTGCGTATCGCGCCAGAATTGTACTTGAAGCGCTTGGTTGTAGGTGGTTTTGAGCGAGTGTTTGAAATTAACCGTAACTTCAGAAATGAAGGTCTTTCGACCCGTCATAATCCTGAATTCACAATGATCGAATTCTACCAGGCTTACGCAACTTATCATGACTTAATGGATACTACTGAAGACATGCTGCGTACTATCGCCTTGGATGTACTGGGTACAACTGACATTAAATCAACTAAGAAAGATGCAGATGGCGAAGTGATTGCCGAGACGGTCTATGACTTTGCCAAACCCTTCGAGCGCATGACAATGGCCGAAGCGGTGCTTAAGTACAATCCAGACTTTGAGCCGTCTATCATCAACGACGCCGGAAATAACTTGGAGCAAATGATTGCCTATGGACGCCAGGTCGGTATTAGAGAAGATGCTAAGCAATCTGCCTGGGGTGCAGGTAAGTGGTTATGCGAAATCTTTGAAGAGACTGCTGAAGAAAAGCTCGATCAGCCTACTTTTATTACTGCCTACCCATGGGAAGTTTCTCCATTAGCGCGTCGAAATGATGACAACCCATTTATCACTGACCGTTTTGAGTTCTTTGTTGGCGGCCGTGAATTGGCAAATGGCTTTTCGGAGCTTAATGACGCTGAAGACCAGGCTGACCGCTTCCGCAAGCAGGTTGAAGAAAAAGATGCTGGTGATGATGAAGCGATGCATTACGACTCAGATTACATCCAGGCTCTTGAATACGGTATGCCA
>NZ_LWGE01000099.1:0-739 GCF_001635315.1 Oleiphilus sp. HI0123 | reverse complement strand
TGTTTATCGGCAGCACTCAAATGATGACGCCAGCTGGACCACTTCCTTTGAACTTCGAACTTCAAGGTTCTACTCGGGTCAAGCGGCAGCTAACTTTGGCGAAGCAGCAAACAAGTCGCTTGAAGATACAATGAAAGAACTTCAAGAAATGCGTCGTGAGCAGGCTTCTCAGATCGTCGTACCGGGCCAAGGCGGAAGCCAAATCCAAATGCCTTAAAGCATTTTTTCAATGGGGTCAGACTCGATTGAAAAATAGCCATACTTATGTAGGCGGGGCCTCCAGTCGCGCAAACCGAAACCAGGGAATCGTTTGAAAGCCCCGTGGCACAGCAAGCGCCCCGAGGACGGGCCGCCTACAAAGTCATAATACTTATATGTAAAAGTTGGCACGCAGTCTGACCTACTGAAATAGCGGTTTCGACTAGAGCCTACAAATACCCTGCCCAAACTTAGTCAGCAAAGTGCCAAAACTTGCCGTTGAAGGTTGATTTTGGTTTGGCCGAATGTTACTGGCTTCAAATTCCTGGGTGATGTCTGTAGATGGTGAACAACCAACTTAACAAAGTGTTAAGTCGGCTTTCGGGTCTTCCCTAATATAATTTGAGCTAGCTTGATTGTTTATTAAATAAACTAAAAATGAGGCTTCTAGGTGAATACTTGATAGGTGTTCTAGAAAACGTAAATGAATCCAACGCCGACCTCAGCTTCATAGTTGTTGCGTGCGATTGGGCTATCCGCA
>NZ_LWGE01000098.1:0-431 GCF_001635315.1 Oleiphilus sp. HI0123 | reverse complement strand
TGTCTATCCTTTAACGCTCAATAGCCTGGTGACAGCCTGCAATCAGAAAACTCATACATTCTGCGGGTTCGGGTGAGAAGCTCATTCACCGTCTGCGGGCCTCGCAGCAAGAGCATGCAAAAGATAGCGTGCTCTGCGTCATTCATATGATATTCACGCGTCAGACGCTGGTCATATTTATCCGCTCTTGAACCGTACTCAAATTTTACCAAGGCCCGCTTCTGTAAGTCATAAAGGCTCTGTTGAACATCACCTTCAGAAAGATCCATCACCGGTTCACGGCTAGTTTTCTGATTGCAGGCTGTCACCAGGCTATTGAGCGTTAAAGGATAGACATCGGGTGTGGTTAGCTGTTTCTCCATCAAGGCCCCCAAAATACGAGCTTCGACTAATGACAAGATGGAAGAAGAATCATGTTCACTCATTTATGA
>NZ_LWGE01000097.1:0-346 GCF_001635315.1 Oleiphilus sp. HI0123 | reverse complement strand
ATAAAACACTTCTATTGTGAGATCACTTCGATATTTCAATAACCTTAAAATAAAAATGTAAATATTATTTATATCTGTTATTAATCAGATATTTATATCTCAGTGAAATCTAAAGCTCAGATAGCTGGAGCCCACTTAGGGTCGCGTCGAGTATCAAGATTTGTCTGTCTAATTATTACTAACGATAGATTAATCTGTTGCATTTTTATTATAGCGAACATTTGTCTGCTTTCGAGGTTTGAAATTGTATGTCAGAGAAAACTGAATTTTAGTTTTAGTGAATGCTGGGGGGCGTTTGCTATTGATCTGATTTAAATCGATATAGCCTTTTTATGTCTAGTGCATT
>NZ_LWGE01000096.1:0-557 GCF_001635315.1 Oleiphilus sp. HI0123 | reverse complement strand
TATCCTTGAGGCTCAAGCTCAGACCGGTTCGACGAACTCGATGGACGCGGTATCTAGCTTGCTCCCGCCGCAACGAGGCAGACATGTCCGCACCTACTCCTAGCGAAACGATCGCCATGAAGGCCGTCCTAGCGATGCTAGTGACCTGGGTTGCGTCGCAAACGAATGGCCCAGCCGCCTCAAATGCCAACGTCGAGAAAATGCGTAGGCGATCCGAGGATATAATAGCCCGCATGACGCACAGCGGATTTGGAGATTTTGAGACTCAGCGTGACGAGGCTCAGCAGATCGCTGCCCAGTTATTCCAAGGCATTTATTTCACCTGAGCCGCGCGGCTTCTGAGGCGCCTTGTCTCCCAAGCTTTCCTCCGCGCCTCGGATCGTTGCTCGGGGGTCTGAGCGGCGACCACCTTCTTCGCTCTTGCGCTCAACCCTTCGGCTCCGAGCGTGGCAACGGCCCTCTTGGCTCTCAGGCTTCGCCCTTCGGGGCCAAGGGTGTCGTTCGCCCGCTTTGCCTTGGCTCTCCGCTGCGCTTCATCTAAGCGTTTGACCAGCGCC
>NZ_LWGE01000095.1:0-551 GCF_001635315.1 Oleiphilus sp. HI0123 | reverse complement strand
CGGCAATCTCTCGTGCATAACGCAAGAAAGAATTGCTTCCCAAGCGGGCTTCGGCAACCGCTAAAGAGTCTGCCCCCAATTGCGCATGCGTTTTCATGATCATGAACTCTTCATCTGTTAGCTTGCCTGGCTTGAGCAAGATACTATCTGGAATACCTACTTTACCCACATCATGCAAAGGTGCCGACTTATATAAAAGATCCACCGTCTCAGCATCCAGATAGTCTTTGAAGTCGGGATGTGCACTCAAATGTTCCGCTAGCACACGGACGTAATGCTGAGTTCTCAGAATATGGCCACCGGTTTCATTGTCCCGGGTTTCTGCAAGCGAAGCTAGCGCTAGCACAGACACATCTCGAGTCAATTGAAGTTCGTCCCTATGCTGCTGCAAACTGGCAATCATCGCATTGGTACCCTCAGCCATACGCCCAAACTCATCATGACTGACTACCGGCACTCGCTGTTCCAGGTCACCATTCATCACCTCAAACAAGGTATGATTCTGGTAATAAAGGTACATATTCAAGTTTGTCACATAGGAATATATGATC
>NZ_LWGE01000094.1:0-268 GCF_001635315.1 Oleiphilus sp. HI0123 | reverse complement strand
TTGCAATGGGTAGCTCTCGAATCAACTCCCCAAAGGTAAAGTTCTGATGTTCAAAAGCGTCTAGAATCTCTTCACTAATTTCGTGTATTGCTTGAGCAACTGATATAGAAGGATTTAGCTCACTGACGATAGGAACTGTCGAAACACAATGACCAATCAAAGAATTCGGAGCGATACCGGGTTGTGCTGCGGTTGGCATTCCTACTGCTAAAAAGGACTCTCCTGTCCAGCGCTGCAAGGCAATAAAATAGATCGCCATTGTATAAGC
>NZ_LWGE01000093.1:0-248 GCF_001635315.1 Oleiphilus sp. HI0123 | reverse complement strand
TAAACTCAAGTTCAAAATTGTTACTCAACAAGTCCTGAATCTCTTTTTGACGCGACATCTTAGTACAACCATTTCATCTATGTAATTAAGCATTATAACAGCGAAACTCGCTATTCAAGGGGGTCTGATACTAATCTCTAAATCATGATAAAGCGAGCAAAATGATCACTTGCTTAAAACTGCCCTCCAGTGCCACGAAAACAAAACTACAAAAGCATTACAATTTAGAACAATCTTGATAATGATTC
>NZ_LWGE01000092.1:0-477 GCF_001635315.1 Oleiphilus sp. HI0123 | reverse complement strand
CCAATAATGAACATCAGCCAGTAAGCTGCAATAGCAAATAGAAAGTTCGCGATAGGGCCTGCTGACACTATCGCAATACGCTGCGAGACAGGCTTGCGATTAAAAGCATAAGGAAGCAAAGCGGTTTCTACAGGGGCTTCGCGTTCGTCAAGCATCTTGACGAAGCCACCTAAAGGAATACTAGCAATGGCAAACTCGGTTCCATCCTTGTTTTTCCACATAAAAATCGGGCGCCCAAAGCCTACTGAAAATCGTAGGACCTTGACACCACAACGCTTGGCAACCCAGTAATGTCCATATTCATGGATCGTAACTAGAATACCAAGCGTAATAATTAGCGAGAGTATGGTCTGAATCAGTGTCATTAAATATACTGGCTCATCTTCATTAAGGCCGTTTCTTCTTCATTATTTGCTGTTGAGCTATAACTCTAGCCTCTTCATCAACAGACAATATCTGATTAACTGATGTTATTGG